>JAZKYM010000097.1:0-112681 GCA_045612165.1 Vescimonas sp. | reverse complement strand
ACACAGACGGCCCGGCACAGGTGCGTCGTCCTTTTGTCACTTTAAGATTCGCAGGTTCGCTTGATAAGTTTTTGGTAGAAGAGTACGCACTGGCCGATATTCTCAATGGCGATGTGCTCATTTTTGCCGTGGATGGAGGCGAATTGCGCCTTGTTCAGATCGATTGGTGCAAAGCGAAGGATGGAATCGGCAATCTCGGAAAAACGTCGGGCATCCGTACCGGCCGTCAGCAAGAAAGGCGCGACAATGACGTCGGGGAAATTTTCGTGCAGCACAGATTCCAGAAGGCGGAAAGGTTCGGCGTTGAAGTCGGTGGGGCGGCAGTAGTCGCGTTCGACCTCCTGAATCTCCACGCCGTATTTTTTGCCGATTTGGCGGATTTTCTCCAAACCGGCATAGAGATCATCCTCTCGCACACAGCGCAGCGACAGATTGGCCTGCGCTGCCTTGGCGCGGAATGCAGGCTGATCGGCATCACCGGCAAAGATGGAAGTGAAGGTGCAGGCGGTGGAGAGCATGGCCTTTGTCTGAGGGATACCCAGCATGATCTTCTTGATGATGGGAGAGAAGAGTGAGAAGTTACCGAACAGTACATTCAACGGAAAAGCCATATATGGAGCGTGACGCTGGAACGTGGTGCGCACTTCCGGATGAAACTGACCGCGATAAATCTTCGTGCGGTTGACTTCGCTGATGAAATCGGCCATGCGACCCACCATGCTGTCATCGCTGGGTGTGAGGCCTGTGTGCCCTACATCGTTCTGCGCGGCGCTGCAGCGGAAGTGGTGACGACTTTTTTCGTGCACAGCCACCATGGCGCTTTTGGCGCTGACCCCGGGGATCATGCCGCTGGTTATCGCGCCGCCTTCGTCCACCACCATATCAAAGCGGATACCGTTTTGGCGGAAATATTCAACTGCCAACACCATTCCGTCGCCGCCCACTTCTTCGTTGTGGGAAGAGCCAATATAGAGATTGACGCCGGGGAAGGAATAGCCGCTTGCCAACAGTTCTTCTGCGGCCTGTAACTCGGCAAAGAGAGGCGTCTTGGTGTCGATGGTGCCGCGGCCGTAGGGATAGCCGTCCTTTTCCACAGCGTCAAAGGGATCACTGCCCCAGTCGCTGTCGCCATCCACCACGTCGTGATGGGACATGAGGAGGAGGTTCTTTTCGGCCCTCTCGCCGCGCAGCACGTAGAAGAAGCAGCCGTCACCAAAGGTGAGATGCTCAGCGTGGGTGTGCAGGAGAGGGAAAGCGTCTGCAATAACCTGATAAAAGCGCTCGTATTCCGCTTTGTTTCGCCCGTCTTTCGTCCAGACTGTCTTGCAGTCCACCATTTTTTTCAGTGTGGCGGCATATGCACTATTTTGCTGAGCCGTCGCATTTATACGCGCCGATTCCGGCAGGAGAGTGTGTTTTCTCACTTCACGTTATCCTTTCCGGTATGAGATTCGATATACTCGGTAACTTTTTTGTCGTTGTAGAAGAGGAAGAAAGCCAGAGACAGTAGGCTGAAACCACCGGCAAATACGCCGGTAAGCTTCACGCCGAGGAGGCCTACGGCCTCACCCTCCATGGCGCCGATTGCCAGTACGCTGGAAACCACCATCATAGCCACGGCAGAGGCGCACTTTTCAATAAATGTCTTGGTGGCGGAGAAGATACCCTCGCGGTTGACGCCGCTTTGCAGGCTGTCTTGCTGGATGATATCAGAGATGATGGATTGGGGCAGAATGTTGATGGCGGCAAAGGGGAAGGAAACCACAACGCCCAGTGCCAAGCCGACCAGAAGCTCGTGGCCGGGAGCAAGCGCAGCAATCTTATCACCAAAGAAAATGAAGGCAAATACAACGGTGAACACGATGCTGGCAGCAATCAGCGGAGACTTCTTATTGTATTTACGGCTGATTTTGATAATCAGCGGAAACAGGCACAGTGCCACACCGATCGCTGAGAGCATCACCAGAAAAGACTGGGATTCAGGGATATTTAGCAACATGGTGATATAATAGAGCATGGAAGTCTGGAAAAAAGCCATGGAAACACCGCTGAAAAGATCGCCGGCTGCAAAGCACAGGAAGTTCTTATTCTTGAATACTTGGCCGCAGGAACGCAAAAGTGATTCTTTGGGCTTGACGTTGGCGGTTACATAGTCCTTTTCCTCAAAAGCGTAAGCACTCAGCAACAGGCAGACGATACCGATGGCGGCAAAGAGCGTGAACACGGCACGCCAAGCCCACAGGGGGCTAAGACCTGCGTTCTTCAGCAGGTTAACAAACAGCGTGGCGGCGTACATGAAAGAACTGGATCCCATAAAGAAGGCGGTACTGATGCCGTAGTAACCCACGCGCACTTTGGCATCGGGAATAATTTCCGGCACCAGTGCGTTGCGAGGGATGAAGAAAAAGGTGTAGGAGGTATAGTAAGCAATCAGAAAGAAACCGACCCAAATCGCATTGGAGGCAGAACCGGAAGGGAAGGGCGCATAGAAAATCAGCAGCACGGAAAGGGCGTAGGGGATGGCGGCACCTCTCAGGAACGGAATCCGGCGTCCGGCTTTGTGGGTGCACTTATCCGACAGGGACGCCACCAGAGGGTCGGTGACGGCATCCACCACTTTGCCCAATGCTGTGATGAGGGCCATGATGGTGAGATAGCCCAAAAGCTTATTCTGGGGCAGCAGCTGCGGCAGGCCACTCTTAACGGTGGGTTGGAAGAAATACAGCAGATAGTTGCTGATCATGCCGGTAAATAAGCCTTTGGCAATATCGGCCAGGCAGTAACGATACATTTTTCGTTTAGGCAGTGTCTTTGACATGATGACCCTCCGGGAGATTGAATTGCGATTATTATAGCGCATGCACAGGGGAAGGTCAAATGCATCCTGCAAAAAGCGTTTGAACGTAGAATAAAAAAGCCTGCACGCCGGGAAGAACCGCAGTGTGCAGGCAAAAAATATTGGTTAAATGGGGGATCAGCGAGCATAGAGGGCCACAATGTTTCGCAGGATCTCGACAGACTTATCCATGCGTTCGGCGGTGGTGCACTCGGCATTTCCGTGGAAATTGAAGCCACCGGTGCCCAGATTAGGACAGGGCAGACCCATCCAGCTCAGGCGTGCGCCATCGGTACCGCCGCGGACGGGCACGGCCACGGGATTGAGTCCTGCCTGACGGATGGCCTCTTGCGCCGTTTCTACCAGATGGAAGTGGGGGCGAATCATTTCGATCATGTTCTGGTAGTTATCCTTCAGCGTCACCGTCACAGTACCGGCACCGTAGAGCTCGTTGAGACGGGATGCGATATGGAGCATAGTCCCTTTCTTATAGGTCAGCTTATCGGCATCGTGGTCGCGCAGAATGTATTCCAGACGCGCTGCATTCACGTCGCCGCTCATATCCGTCAGATGATAGAAGCCCTCACGCATTTCGGTGTGCTCGGGACGCTCCATAACAGGCAGTGCCTGGTGGAACTCGATGGCCACGTTGGAGGCATTGATCATCTTGTTTTTGCTGTCACCGGGATGGACGGAGAATCCGCGGATCTCAACCACAGCGGAGGCGGCGTTGAAGTTTTCGTACTCAATAGCGCCCACATCGCCGCCATCGACAGTATAGGCGAAATCAGCGCCGAAGCCGGGGATATCGAAAAGGTCGGCGCCGCGGCCGATCTCCTCGTCGGGAGTGAAGCCGATGCAGATCTTGCCGTGAGGCATCTCGCTGTGCAGCAGTTCCTCGGCTAGTGTCACGATCTCGGCAATACCGGCCTTGTCGTCAGCGCCCAGAAGGGTGGTACCGTCGGAGGTGATCAGCGTCTCACCGGCCATAGTCTTGAGGAAGGGGAACTTCTCTACGCTCAGCACAACACCGCCGGGTAGCGTCAAATCCTTACCGTCATAGTTTTCGTGGATCAGGGGATTAACATTTTCGCCGCAGGCGTCGGGTGCCGTATCCATGTGGGCGATGAAGCCAATGGAAGGCTTGGACTCGTAGCCGGCTGTGGCAGGGATGGTGGCATAAACGTAGCCGTTTTCGTCCACTCGGGCATCGCTGATGTCCAGCGCCTTCAGCTCCTGGGCCAGCATATTGGCCAAGTCCAACTGACGGGCGGTGGAGGGGCAGCAATCAAAGCTATCGTCAGAGGTGGTGTAAATCTTTGCATAGCGGATCAGTCGTTCGTAAGCACGCATATTCAAAAAATCCTTTCGCGTTATTTGCGTGGTATCAGTATAGCTTGTCAAAAGGAAAAAGGCAACGGGACACCGCTGCCTTTTTTGGTGAGAAATAATAAAACGGTTTAGAACCACTCGGTTCTACAGCGTTTGCTGAGGAAACGGGCGGGCGAATCATCTTCCGGATAAAGATAGTTGCTAAATTGCTGCGGCCCTATTGTCAACAATCGATCCAGCTCACTGCGAGTCAGGAGAACTGGCTGCAGACAGATCACTTGTTTGAAAAGACCCAGTTTGCAGCGCAAAATGTCGGTGCTGTTCATGATCTGCGGCATTTCCACATAGGCACCCACGATGTCACTGCCGTCTTCGGCACCCCACTCCAAACTGTGTCCATAGGTGATGTGTGTTCCGGAACGCGGCGCGTAGAGTGCGATCTTCATTAGTGCGGCAATGTACCAGCGGAGTGTGTCTTCATCCTGCAGATTCTCATCAGGGGGGATGAAAAGCATATATTCATTGCGCTCGCCCAGCGTTTGCTTGATTTTGGGCATTCGGTAGTTACTTGCACCCATGGTCACCAGTTTCCAGAAAGGATAGGTGTCCGTGGGATCATACAGCATCAGATCGATGTGAGGGGTAATTTCCTCCGACATATGAAAAACGCTGTCTGTTGTTTGTTGGAAGTAGTGGTCATAATGGGCAGTTAGCTGCTTCATTTCGCGAATATTCATAAGAAGACTCCTTATTCACCAAACAGCGCTTGATTCTTCTTCGTCCAGCGTTTGCGGAATGCAGCGGTGCAGGAAGCAGAGGGAAGGACTTTCGCACTCCACTGGCGGTAAAATTCTCTCTCTTCGGCGAGACAGGATTGGGAGAAGGTGGGGAAGTCCGCGTCAGCTGTTTGGGAAGCCTCCGCTATCCAGCGCTGTTGAATGGCATCGCGCTGTGTGTAGAATGCGTGGGGCAGCTTCTTGCCCAAGAGACTGCGGCGGAAACGCTCGGCATCCAGCCAGTACTGTTCACCGGCCTTATCTGCGGCAACCACCACAGGCAAAACGGTATCTTTGCCGAAAAGCCACGGCTTAAAGAGAGAAACGCACGGCACGCTGCAGCCGGTAGTCCACACGACGGTTCGTTCCGCCTCCAGCGAAACCACCATACTGGCGGTGGTGTGGTCGCCTACCATGGCACCGTAGTGCATGCAGGCGCTGGACACCGTACCTTTGGCGAAGGGATTGCTCGCGCCGTGGTCATGGGTGCGCAGGGCGGCCATACAGCCGCTGACAGGCTCGGCGGCATCGAGAAAGCGTGCCGTCTGCTCTTTGCGGTGGGCGGAGCCGGAGAAGGTAGTATAGACAGGCTCGGTATAGGTCTTGCGGAAATCGCAAACAGCGCCGCTGTAGCGGTCGCCATCAGTGCCGATCGACAAGCGGTTACTGATGCTGGCGCTTTCGTACTGCTTCAAAACCCACTCCTTGCCGCAGGTTTCCAGAATATAGAGCGCCGTACGATCCATGATTAAAAACGCATTGTCGTAATAGAAATCGTGATCGTAGCCGCAGTTACCTCCTTGTCCGTAGGTCCGCAGCAGGTCAATGATGCACTCTGCGGCTTCCGTGGCAGTACGGCAGCGTTCCAGCGCCAGCCGCAGAAGATCCATGCCGGTCAGACCTGTTTTTCCGTAGGCGCCTTTGGTGAACACGGCCTCGTTGCCGATGCACAGACCGAACTCGTTGACGCCAATCTCGGCACCCCACATCCAGCTGGGCCGTGAGAGCAGCACAGCATAAGTGGAACTGACTTGCGGAATAGTGATATAGGTGCAGGCGACGTTGCCGCTCAAGCCGCTTTTGGCCGGATAAAACTCCGTTACCTGCACTTCATTGGGACTGCGGTCACTGTTCTTGGCGAACACAGCGCCGTGAGACAGCAACCGACCGAGAGTATCGCACATGTCGCAGTGCCTCCTCAGCGAATAAAATTAGTGCGCGCAGGAGCTTCGCGCAGAGGCCGTTCCACGCCGGCTTCGGTACCGGCCTTGATGCACTTGAGAACATAGGCCATGTTTAGACCAACGTTGCGCATAATCTGCAAGCCCTCGGCATCCTGCATAACCTCGCCCTTTTTGGCACCGAAGATCACATTCCAGTAGCTAGAAGAGATCAGCGGCATGTGGGCGTAGGTGATGTACTTATTGATGCGGTCGAGGGAGGCAGAGGTGCCGGCGCGACGCGCTACCGTGATAGCGGCAGCAGGCTTCATATAAAGCGTGCTGCCATCGCTGGCGCTGGCGTAAAAAAGACGATCCATGAAAGAGCAGAAGTTGCCGGCAGGACCGGCGAAGTGCACAGGGGAGCCGAAGACAAAGCCGTCGGCCTGCTGTGCCTTTTCCTGAAACTTGGCAACGACATCCCCCAGGGCGCAGCGATTAGTCTGGCGGCAACCGCCGCACATGACACAGCCATTGATAGGCTCATTACCAATCCAGAAGATTTCTGCGTCGATGCCGTTTGCTTCCAGCACACCTGCAATCTCCTTCAGAGCCAGATAGGTGTTGCCCTCTTTACGGGGACTTCCGTTGACCAGCAATACTTTCATAATGTCCTCCTTGTGTGTTTTTCCTTATCATACACCGAAAGAACAGAGGCTGTCCAGCATAAAGCGCAGAAAGTGTCGCGTAAACTGGGGTTTTGCGTTTTATGAATTGGGATTGCAATTAATTTTTTGGTAAAAAGTGACTGTTTTCCTTGAAAATGGGATAAGCTTTTGGTACAATATACATGTACCAGTTTCTGCACATATCAGAAAGGAGGCGCAGGTATGTACCTGATCGGCGACAAAGTGGTGCACCCAATGCATGGTGCCGGCGTCATTGAGGGAATTACCGAAGAACGTGTGTCCGGCCGCAAGGCCAGCTATTACGTGTTCCGCATGCCGGTGGGAGGTCTTGTTCTGAAGATCCCTACGGAGAACTGCGCGAATATTGGCGTGCGTAGCCTGTCCTCCAGTGAGCAGATCGATGCTGTGATCGCATGCATTCCGGAAATGGATGCTGAAATGACGTCCAATTGGAATCATCGCTATCGCGAGAATATGCAGCGCATCAAAAGCGGTGACCTTCTGGAAGTGGCACGTGTGATCAAGGGGCTGATGTGGCGCGATGCCCAGCGCGGTCTTTCCAACGGTGAGCGCAAAATGCTGCATACCGCCAAGCAGATTCTGATCTCTGAGATCGTGCTGGTGCATGACGGCGTATATCAGGATGCTGAACGAAGCCTGAATGATGCCATGATGGTAGGAGCAAAATAATGACAGCTTTTTGGGATAAAATCAGAAATCTGCAGGACGCCTGCCGCCCTGTGTGTACGGCCATCGTACCTGCTGCGGGAACGTCTTCCCGTATGGGCGGTGAGAATAAGCTTTTGATGGATTTGTGCGGTGTTCCTGTTTTGGTGCGTACATTGCAGGCCATCGACCAATGTGAGCTGGTAAGTGAAATTGTTGTTGCCACACAGGCGGAGCTGCTGGAAGAAGTTGCGCAGCTTTGTGCTTCCGCCGGCCTTCGCACAAAAATAAAAGTGGTTCAGGGCGGTTCCACGCGTACGGAGTCGGTTTTGGCCGCTGCTATGGAGGCCAGCCCTAAAGCGAAGCTTCTGGCGGTGCATGACGGTGCCCGCCCGTTGGTTTTACCGGAGGAATTCGACCAAGTGATTCGTTTTGCCTGCAGCACCTATGCCGCTGCACCGGCTGTTCCGGTTAACGATACCGTCAAGACGGTGGATGAAAACGGTCTTGTGACCGGTACGCCGGACCGTAGCATGCTGCGCGCGGTGCAGACGCCGCAGGTATTCCGCGCCGAGCTTTTGAAAGCGGCGCTTCAGTCTGCGGTCAGTGATAACGCTGTAATAACGGATGATTGTTCTGCTGTTGAGCGCCTTGGCAAGCAGGTTTACTTGACAGAGGGAAATCGCGAGAATATTAAAATTACGACGCCTATCGATATTGCCATCGCTGAGGCGATTTTGCGGAAAAGGGGGCTGTCGTGATGACAAACCTGCGAATTGGGCACGGTTACGATGTACACCGTCTGACAGAGGGCAGACCTTTGGTTTTGGGTGGAGTTACCGTCCCGTATGAGAAGGGACTCTTGGGTCATTCTGATGCCGATGTGCTGACGCACGCTGTGATGGATGCGCTGCTGGGTGCTGCCGGCTTACCGGATATCGGTAATCTCTTCCCCGACAACGACAAGGCTTATTTTAATATTTCCAGCATTTATCTGCTGCAGCAGGTGGGAACCAAGCTGAATGAAGCCGGTGTGCAGGTGGTCAACATTGATGCAACGCTCGTGGCACAGGCGCCTAAAGTGGCACCTTATCGTGCGGCTATGCGGCAGAACATTGCCGCTGCGCTTTCCATTGACGTCGAGCAGGTGGGTATCAAAGCCACCACTGAGGAGCATCTGGGTTTTACCGGTGACGGTTCCGGTATGGCGGCTCACGCCGTGGTGCTGGTAGAAAGAGGAACTTTTCGAGGTTAAAGTTTCCTTTACTTGACAATTTGGTGGGCTATGCTACAATTGTAATAGGCGTCCGGAGTTGTGAGCCGGACGCTTATTTTTGTGAAAGAGAGAAGAACCATGGAAACTATGAAAAAACAGGGCACCACGGCGCTGATTGCCGGTGGTGTGATGGCGTTGCTTGCGCTGCGCATGTTCGTTTATTTCGTGCGGCTGCTGAGCTTTAAGTTCATTTTTGCTAACCTTATCGGCTGCGCGGTGCTGGCTTTTCTGGCAGTTATGCTGCTGATGAAGCGCCGCGACAAGATGCTGCTCATTGCACTGAGTGCTGTGGCGCTGGACCAGCTGATTTGGGGCAATGTGGTTTCTTTTGTTGCTGCTGCGTTCATGCTGCTGGTGGCATTGGTTGCAACAACGGAGTATCTGCCTCAGGCAAAGGAACTGGCTAAGAAGGTCTGGTTCGTGCCTGCCATTCTGATTTTTGCAGGCGGCTTTATCGGCCTGTATCGTCTGACGTTTATGGCTATTGTCTGGGCTCTGGTCAGTGCAGCTGCCTATTTGCTGTGCAGCTACTGGCTGGTATATCCCGAGAGTGATATCGCTGAGCTGTTTTCCTCTGCCAAGTCCACGGTCAGCAGCATGGCCGCTAACGAGGCCTCTACCGTTGCTGAGGCTGAAGTGGATGGTTACTGCGGCCTGTTCAAGCAGGTCCTGCTGATGATGGTAACCTTCGGCATCTGGTATCTGATCTGGATCTACCGCATGACTCGCTATCTCAATCGCGTGAGCGGTATGGAGCGTCGCACGCCCGTCAATCAGCTGCTGCTGTGCATGTTTGTGCCTTTCTATGCGGTTTACTGGACTTATCAGAGTGCTCTGCGTGCCGATAAGCTGGCTTCCTGCGTGGGTATGGAGTCTAAACTGGGTACTCTGTGCCTGATTCTGGCCGCTATGATTCCCATGGCTGCACCCGTGCTGATTCAGGATAAGGTCAATACCGTTATTGCGGTGGAGAACGGCAGCCGCGCTGCTGACTTTGATCCCACCGAAGTGCCTGTCACCAAGCTGACGGTTGATCCTGCTTCCGTTTACGGCTATTGCGGTCTGTTCAAGCACCTGCTGCTCCTGCTGGTGACCTTCGGTATTTGGAATTTCGTCTGGATCTACCGGATGACTCGCTATCTCAACCGTGTGGAGGGTGAGCCTGAGCGCAAGCCCGGCGGCAAGCTGCTGCTGTGCATGTTTGTGCCTTTCTACATGATCTATTGGATCTACAAGAGCAGCCAGCTGATCGACAAGCTGGGTGCACAGAGCGGCGTTCGTTCCAATCTGGCAGCTCCCTGCCTGATCCTGTCTTTGGTGGCCGGCATTGTTCCCCATATCCTGATGCAGGGTAAAATTAACGAGATCATCATTAAAGAGAATTCCTCTTTTGATTGGGCGGCTGCTGTAGAGGAAAGCCTGCAGTAAGACACAGATTTCGTGTAATTAAAAGCAAATACTACGAAAGAGCGGATCGCTTCATGCGGTCCGCTCTTTTTGCACGTGTGTCGTATGGGAAACATACAATGTGGCGTGAGGAGGAGTGCTATGGATTATGTGTTGCTGATGGCTGGATCCATTACGCATGCGCAGCGGATGGTCGCCATGTTGGAAAGCAGGGGGATCCGTTCTGCTGTTGTTCGAGCGCCGGAGGGGGCTGATCCACGTGGCTGCAGTTACGGTGTGCGGTTGCCGGAGAGCAGAAAAGAAGAAGCGTTAAGTGTTCTGCGCCATGCCGGTATCAGCGTGCGCAGTGTTTATAAAAAAGACTCATGACGGTTGGGAAGAGGTGATGTAAATGATATATCTGGATGCTGCTGCTACAACATTGCACAAACCGGTGTCGGTGAGTCAGGCTGTGGCGGCAGCTGTGCAGACGATGAGCTCACCCGGGCGCGGCAGCCACCCGGCCACCCAGTTGGCGGAGGAAACGGCGTTTCGCTGCCGCAGTGAAGCGGCAGAACTGTTTGGCGTGAAATCGCCGGAGCAGGTCATCTTCACGGCAAATGCCACCCATGGATTGAATATTGCCATTCGGACGCTGGTTAAGCCGGGAAATCGGGTAATTATATCCGGTTATGAGCACAATGCGGTCACCCGTCCACTCTACGCGATTCATGATTTGGAGTTGGTGGTGGTTGATACACCGCTGTTTCGTCAGGAGCAAATGCTGGAGGAGTTCGAAGCAGCACTTCGGGAGGGCGCAGATGCAGTCATCTGTACCCATGTGTCTAATGTCTTTGGATATATTCTTCCGATCGAGGAGATTGCTGCGCTCTGTCGCAGTTATCACACACCTCTGATCGTGGATGCGTCGCAGTCAGCAGGGATATTAAACTTTTCGCTGTCAGCGCTTGATGCGGCGTTTATTGCCATGCCGGGCCATAAAGGACTTTACGGCCCACAGGGCACCGGACTGCTGTTGTGCGGTATGGAAGGGGAACCGCTGATAATGGGCGGCACAGGCAGTGCATCCCGTAGTCAGGAGATGCCCAAAGAGCTTCCGGACCGGCTGGAGGCAGGCACGCATAATATGCCGGGCATCGCCGGTTTGCTGGAAGGGCTGCGATTTGTGCGTCGCTGCGGCCTGACTTCAATCGCTGCGCATGAGCGGGAATTGGCCAGCCGCGCAGCCGGGCAGCTCGGTGCAATGCCGGGGGTCAGGGTGTTTGCTGCACCTCAAAGGGAGCGTCAGACCGGCGTTCTGTCGTTCCTGGTAGAGGGGAGGGGCTGTGAGGAGATAGGGGAGGTGTTGAGCGAAAAAGGTGTGGCTGTGCGCGCCGGACTCCACTGTGCACCGCTGGCCCACCGGTCTGCCGGAACCTTGGAAACAGGTGCTGTTCGGATCAGTCCTTCGGTATTTACTTCGACAGAGGATATCGACCGTTTCTGCAGTCTGCTGCGCGGTGTGATTCGTGAAAGTGTAAGATTTTAGTTGACGTTTTTGTTGCAATCTTCCGAAAAATTTTATATAATCTATAGTATCTATTGGTATGCGTATTTACATGCGTAGACAGAAAGGAAACGATATGGAATCGGTCTTGTCTGTATTAGAAAATATTGGAAGATTTTTGCTGATGATTCGTCCGGCAGATGTGATTGACATCGCCATTATGGCCTTTGTCGTCTACAAAATGATCGGTTTGATGAAGCGTACTCGCGTGGGTAATCTGCTCAAGGGTGTGGCAGTGTTTTTGCTGGCGCTGTTGCTTTCGTCTTCTTCGGTATTCAATTTGCGCGGTGTGAACTATATTCTGGGATTTATTCTGGAATGGGGCGTTTTGGCGCTGGTGATTTTGTTCCAGCCTGAGATCCGTCAGCTGCTGGAGACACTGGGTGCCCGCAACATTAAGCTTTTGAGTTTTATCGCTCCGGAACGGACGATTACGGAAATGGAGCAGGCCATCGAGCAAACGGTGGTGGCCTGCACCGAAATGTCCAAGAGTCGGACAGGCGTGCTGATCGTGTTTGAGCGCAAGATGCGTCTGGACGAACTGGTACGCAGCGGAACAACGCTGGATGCAGCTGTGTCCGGTGAACTGCTGAAGAACATCTTTTTTGTAAAGGCTCCCTTGCATGACGGTGCTGTCATTGTGCGTGATGGCCGCATTTTGGGTGCCGGTTGTATGCTGCCGCTGTCTCGCAATGCAAATCTGAGCCGTGATTTGGGTATGCGCCACCGCGCCGGTATCGGTGTGAGTGAAGGCTCCGATGCGGTGGTTGTTATTGTTTCTGAAGAGACGGGCTCTATCTCCGTGGCACTGGGCGGAATGCTCAAGCGCCACCTCAAGCCGGAGACGCTGGAACAGCTGCTGCGTAACGAGCTCATTCCGCAGCCTGAGGATGACGAGACTGTGAAGCCTCGCGCTGCGCTGCTGGACATGCTGCGTGCTCGCAGAAAGGAGGAGCGGGATGGAGAAGAATAAAAACTTCGATACGCCTCGGACACGTAAAATTCTTCGGATCATTTGCTCTGTCTTGGTGGCGGTAGCTGTTTGGGCATATGTGGATGAAGAAAAGACGATCAATGTCAAAATGACAGTTCATGATCTGCCGATCGAATTTGCCAACGAGGATACAACGCTGGCCGATAAGAATTTGATGCTGATCTCCGGATATGATACTACAGTGGATCTGGTGCTGAAAGGACCGCGTAAGGAACTGTGGAAGCTGGACAAGGACGAGATCCGCATTGTAGCAGATACTGCATCGATTCAAAGCAGCGGCGTGCAGACGCTTGGCTATGATGTCTATTATCCTGATAACATACAGCACAACCAAATTCAGGTAGAATCTGCCAGTATCTATGCCGTTACTGTTACCGTGGGCGATCTTTATAAGAAAGAAGTTCCGGTTTTTTGTGATGTGATCGGCGAAGTGGCCGATGGGTATGTTGCCAAGACGCTGGCGCTTGATCCGGTGAATCTGGTGCTGCGCGGAGAGCGCGATGATCTTCTGAATGTCAGCTACGCTAAAATACAGGTAAATATCCAAGGCATCCGCGAGACGATGATCAGCTTGGTTGAGTACCAGCTGTACGACCACAATGATATTCCGATTGAGAATCTCGCCATTCGAACGAGCAGCCGTCTGGTTCAGGTAACGCTTCCGGTGCAGGCTGTTAAGGATGTGCCGTTGCGTCTGAATTTCGTGGAGGCAGTGGGTGCAACAATGCAGCAAGTGGAGTATACCATCGAGCCGAACGTGGTGCGGCTGGAAGGTGACAGCGCTATTTTGGCGGATATTGATCACATCGTGCTGGATACCATTTATCTTCAGGATTTGGAAGAGACACAGACCAAGCAATATACCGTTACGGTTCCTGAGGGGACTCAAATCGCGGAAGGTGAGGCAGAAGTAACGGTTACGATTGCCATGACCGGTGTTTCTGAGCGCCGTGTATCGACATCCAACTTTACTTGCGCCAATGTAACGGAAGGTTTGAAGGCGTCTGTTATAACGGAAAGCCTGTCTGTTGCACTGCGTGGTCTGACGGATGAGGTCAATGCCCTCACGGGTGATGACCTGCTGATTACCGCCAATTTGAGTGGTATTGCAGAAAGCGGCACTTATACGGTTCCTGTTTCGGTTCAGATTAACGGATATCGAAATGTGGGCGTTAAGGGCAGCTATCAGGTCATTGTCAGTGTTGAGGTTGCTGCAGCAGATCCGGAAGGACAAGCGCTGAACGACGGCGACAGCGGCATTGCGACAGCCCATTTCGATGAGGAAACGCAGGACGAGAATTCTTCTCAGCCGGCTGCGTGAAAGGAAACGTAAAATGACCCAAATTGCAACTGTAGAAGAAATTTTGTCCGGTGGCTATGCGATGATTTCCGTGCCGCGCAAGTCAGCCTGCGGTCACGACTGTGAGCAGTGTGCCGGTTGCGGTATGACGGGCGCCGCCATTAAAGCCAAGGCAAAGAATAAGGCCGGTGCGCAACCGGGCCAGAAAGTGATCGTAGAGAGCAGCACCCGGAAGCTGCTTGGCGTGGTAGCGCTTGTCTATATGCTGCCGGTGGTACTGTTCCTGCTGGGCTACTTCCTGTCTGGCGGACTGAGCGAGAATGTGCGCTATGCCATCGCTATCATTGCGGCAATTTTGGCACTTGTGCCCATCGCGGTTTACGATCGTCACGCGCGGCGCACCGATGCGCTGACCTATACGATCCTGCGTCTCATCTGATGTTTGGCTATGTAAGACCGTCAGAGCAGCGGCTGAGCGGAGAAGAGAAGGAACTGTTTACCGCCGCCTATTGCGGCCTGTGCCATACGCTGCAGCGGCGATACGGCTTGGCTGCCAGAATGATTTTGAATTATGACTTGACATTTCTGGCCATTTTGCTGGATGAGGGCGGCGCTTGTGATTGCTGTAAAAAGCGCTGTCTCGTGCATCCGATTCATCCGCGCCCTTGTGGACAGCCTTGTGCTGCGCTGGATGTGGCGGCAGATTATAGTGTGATTCTCACCTGGTGGCAGATCCGCGACGGTGTGAACGACCATGGCTTTTGGCGTGGTCTGAAGTACCGCATAGCGTCGTTCATGCTGCGAAAGGCGTACCGCAAAGCGCAGACGCTGCATCCACAGTTTGATGCAGAAACACAAAAGCATCTGCAGGATCTTGCCGTGCTGGAGCGTGAGCAATGCAGCGCTTTAGACCTTCCTGCAGATACGTTTGCCCAGCTTCTTGCCGGCGCTGCGACAGGTGTGGCAGATCCGGTGCGACGCCGTGTGCTGGAGCAGATGTTTTACCATCTGGGTCGCTGGATCTACCTGACAGATGCGGCCGATGATTTGAAAAAAGATATTAAAAATGGCAGCTATAATCCGCTTTCGCTGCGATTTTCCTTGAATGAGGGTAAACTGACAGAGGAGAGTCGGCAGGAACTGGCGGCTACCATGGACCGAAGTGTGGAAATGATGGCGGCAGCGTTTGAACTGCTGGATTTCGGTGTTTGGTCCGGCATTATCCGAAGTGTGGTATATGAGGGGCTGTATGCTGTGGGAGGAGCCGTTTTGAACGGTACTTTCCATAAACAGCCAAAGAGAGAGGAAAGAAAGCTAACACGAAAGGCAGGACCCTAATATGCGCGATCCCTATCAGGTGTTGGGCGTTTCCGACACAGCAACCGACGAGGAGATCAAAAAGGCATATCGCAATCTGGCCCGGAAATATCATCCGGACAATTATCATGATAACCCTCTGGCCGATCTGGCGCAGGAGCGCATGAAAGAGATCAATGAGGCCTATGAGACCATCCAGAATCAACGAAAAGGCAAATCTGCGTCCAGCGGTTATAGCTACGGTGCCGCAGGAAGTACCGGATACGGTGCTTATGGAGGTACGAACACTCGCTTTCCGCGAGTGCGCAGTGCCATCAATGCCGGCGATTTGAATCTTGCGGATGAATTGCTCAACGCCAGCAGCGATCGCGGTGCGGAGTGGAATTATCTGAAAGGCGTCATTTGCTACCGCCGCGGTTGGATGGACGAGGCAAAGCGCTTTTACCAGACTGCGGTGCAGATTGATCCGAATAATGCGGAGTATCGCCACGCCTGGCAAACCGTTAACGGTGGAGCAACGTATCGGCCGGATGATTATGGCAATGTGCGTACGCTGGGCTGTGATTCGGGCTGCGGCAGAATGTGTCTTGCATGGTTGTGCTGCAGTATGTTTGGCGGCGGATTTTACTGCCTGCCTTGTTAAAGGGTTTGAATACAAGAAAGTGAGGACAATACAGTGGTCAAGAGTATGACCGGTTATGGCCGGGCAAGGGAAACGCTGAACGGACGGGACATTACTGTTGAGGTGCGTTCGGTCAATAACCGATATCTGGACTGTACGGTGAAGATGCCGCGTGCCTATGTATTTGCTGAGGACGCCATCAAGACAGGCGTGCAGAAGGCGATTTCGCGCGGTAAGGTGGATGTCTATGTCAGCATCGACACGACGGCGGCGGATGTCAGTGTCGTAGCTGTCAATGAGCCGCTGGCTCGCAGCTATTACGAGGCGCTGATGAAGCTGAAGGAGACGTTTTCTCTGGAAGGTGAAGTAACGCCCATGGCCTTGGCCAAGTTTCCCGATGTGCTGGCGGTAACTCGCGCCGAAGAAGATCTGGAGACTGTTGCAGCGGATATCTGTGCAGTACTGGATAAAGCGCTGCTTGCTTATAATGATATGCGCGCCGTGGAAGGTGAGCGTCTGGCCGCTGATATTTCCGGTCGCGTTGGTACGATCGAAGCTGTGGTTGCCAAGGTGGAGGAACGTTCGCCCCAGACCGTTGCGGAGTATCGGGCGCGTTTGACCAATAAGATGAATGAAGTGCTGCAGTCTACCACCATTGACGAGAGCCGTATTCTGACGGAAGCCGCTATTTTTGCCGATAAGATTGCTGTAGATGAAGAGACGGTGCGTCTGCGCAGCCACATCGCACAGCTGCGTTCTATGCTGTGCAGCGATCAGCCGGTGGGCCGTAAACTTGATTTCTTGATTCAGGAAGTCAACCGCGAGTGCAATACCATTGGCTCTAAGTGCAACGATCTAACGATTGCGCAGGACGTTGTCAATATGAAGGCTGAAGTGGAGAAGATCCGCGAGCAGGTGCAGAACATCGAGTAAGGAGAACGCTATGCACTTGATCAATATTGGATTTGGCAACTTGGTGTCTTCTTCGCGTTTGCTGGCCATCGTCAGCCCTGATTCCGCGCCTATCAAGCGACTGATTCAGGAATCCCGCGACCGCGGCATGCTGATTGATGCAACCTATGGCCGCAAAACCGCATCTGTTCTGATCATGGACAGTGACCATGTGGTGCTCTCGGCGTTTTCGACGGAAAAGCTGGCGCCCCGTCTGGGATTGAAGCCTGAGGATTTTGCACAGGAGGAATAAGCTTTGAGTCATTTGACAAGAGGAAAGACATTTATTGTTTCCGGCCCTTCCGGCGTGGGTAAGGGTACGGTACTTAAAGAGCTCTTCAAAACGCGTGATATGTACTATTCTGTCTCCGCCACAACTCGCGACCCTCGAGATGGTGAGGTTAACGGTGTACACTATCACTTCATGAGTGCCGATGAATTTCGCACGATGATTGCCGAAGATGCGCTTTTGGAGCATGCCGAGTATGCAGGCAACTATTATGGAACGCCTGCACGCTATGTGGACGAGGCGATGGACGGCGGCCGTGATGTGATTTTGGAGATTGAGCTTCTGGGTGCACGTCAGGTTTGCGCCAAGCGCCCTGAGACCATCCGTATTTTCATTGCACCGCCTTCTTGGGAAGAGTTGGAGCGTCGTCTGGTATCTCGCGGTACTGATGCACCGGAGAAAATCGCGCAGCGTTTGCAGCGCGCCAGAGTTGAGTTAGAGAGCGCCGGTGAATATGATTATCTGGTGATCAATGACACCGTGGAAGAAGCGGTGGCAGAACTTGATGCGATTATCCGCGCTGAGCATTGCCGCCCTGCCGATCATCTGGATCGTGTTCTGGGTGTCTGAATTAAGTATAAATAAAATTTTGTGCCGAAACGGCAGATAGGAAGTTGATTATTATGATGCTGTATCCCGCTATGAACAAGCTGACCGAGTACGTGCCTAACCGCTACATGATGGTGAACGTTGTGGCTCGCCGTGCCCGCCAGATCGCCATTGAAGCCGAAGTCCAGGGCGAGCACCTGAGCGAGAAGCCCGTTACTCTGGCAATTCAGGAAGTGGCTGAAGGCAAGTTTGACGCCAAGACCATTGATACGACCATCGTTGAAGCTTAACAGATTCTAAGATAAAAGGAGGGAAAGTCAATGCCGCAGATCGCAAAGATCGCCGTATCCGCTGCGACCTATGCCATTGACAAACCCTACGATTATCTGGTGCCGGAAGAGCTGCGTGTTCAGGTAGGCTGCCGTGTGTTGATTCCTTTCGGAAGAGGAAACCGCACTTGCGAGGGTGTGATTTTGTCCCTTGGCCGAGCTGTGCCGGAGCAGCCACTCAAAGCAGTGCAGCAGGTTCTGGATGATGAGCCGGTGCTGACAGCCAAGCAGATCAAGTTGGCGCTTTGGATGCGGCAGCGTTATTTCTGTACGTTGTACGATGCGATACGTACCATTCTGCCTGCCGGCGTGTGGTATCAGTATCGCGAAACATGGCAAATTTGTGCCGATTCGGCATGGGACGACCTTTCAGATCGGGAGGCGTCCATTTGTCGTTTTTTGACGCAGGCCTCCTGCGAGGTCGAAGTGCTGAAAAGGCACTTTGGCGATGATATTTCAGCAATCCTGCGTCAGCTGAAAAAGAGGGGAATTGTTTCTGTCAGCGTGGAGGGCAACCGCAAAGTCAGCGATAAAGTTGTGCAGCTTGCGGCATTGGCTGTTAGTGCGGAAGAAGCGCTGTCTGGTATGGAACCCAAGCGTCGTAAGGCGCCCCGTCAGTATGACGCGGTGGAGTTTTTGTGCCGTTGCGGTCAGACATCGGTTCGGGAGCTGTGCTATTTTACGGGCGTGACCCGTGCCGCGTTGCGCCAACTGGAAAAACAGGGAATTCTCGCAATCACAGAACAAGAGGAGTATCGTATTTCTGAGAATAACTTCTCTGTAAAGCCTATTCCCATTACACTGAATGACGAACAGCAGGCGGCCTACGATGCCGTTTTGCGTCAGGTTTTGTCCGACCAAAGTGGCGTGACACTGCTTTACGGAGTAACGGGAAGCGGTAAAACGCCGGTTTATATCCGCCTGGCGCAGGCCTTGCTGGAACATGGCAAATCTGTGATGATCCTTGTTCCGGAGATTGCCCTGACACCGCAGATGATGGCGCGCTTTACGGCTTACTTTGGCGAAGAAGTGGCGCTTTTACACAGCGGCCTTCGCATGACAGAGCGCTATGACCAGCATAAACGCATTCTCCGCGGTGAGGCGCATATCGTGCTGGGTACCCGGTCGGCTGTGTTTGCTCCTCTGGAAAATCTGGGGCTGATCGTGCTGGATGAAGAGCAGGAGAGCTCCTATGAATCGGAAAACGCGCCCAGTTACCATGCCAGAGATATCGCAAAGTACCGCTGTGCCCAAGAAGGTGCACGGTTGCTGCTGGGCAGTGCCACGCCAACAGTGGAAACCGCTTGGCATGCCCGCAACGGAGATTATCAGCTGGCGCTGCTTCGCAAGCGCTACAATCGCAAGCAGCTTCCTCAGGTGATGATTGCCGACTTACGTCAGGAACTGCGGCAAGGTAACACGGGTACTATCAGCCGCGCTTTGTATCAGGAACTGGAAAAGAATATTCGGGCAGGGGAGCAGAGTATCCTGTTTCTCAACCGCCGCGGCAGCAGTCGTCAGATGTTGTGCCCGGAATGCGGCCATGTGCCGCAATGCCCTCGCTGCAGTGTCTATTTGACGTATCACTCGGCCAACGAGCGATTGATGTGTCACTATTGCGGTTATTCGGAAAAGGCGGAGCGCAGCTGCCCCGAGTGCGGTGGAACGCTCAAGCGCGTAGGCATCGGCACACAGAAGGTCGAAGAAGAGTTGCGCGAACTCTTCCCGGATGTGGAGATCTTACGTATGGACGCCGACACCGTTGGCAACGGACACGAAGCGCTGCTGCGTGAATTTGAAGAGAAAAAAATTCCTATCCTGCTGGGTACCCAGATGGTAGCCAAAGGATTGGATTTTGAAAATGTGACATTGGTAGGCGTATTGTCTGCTGATTTGTCCTTGTATGTGGATCACTATCGGGCGTCTGAGCGAACATTTTCGCTTCTGACGCAGGTGGTTGGCCGTGCCGGCCGTGGTGAAAAAGCAGGCCGTGCGGTGATCCAGACTTATACGCCGGAAAATGATGTGATACTAGCGGCTGCGCAGCAGGATTACGACCGCTTTTATGAAGCCGAGATTCGACTTCGCAAGCTGCGTCAGGATCCGCCGTTTGCCGACCATTTTACGATTACAGTGACAGGCCCGGATGAGGGCGCTGTACTGCGCGCCAGTGCACAGGTGCGTGACGGGTTGTCCGATATAGCGCGAAAGCGCGAATATCGCGCCTTGCATTGGGAAGTGCTGGGGCCGGCGCCGGCGCCAGTGGTAAAGGTGAATAACCGCTATCGCTACCGCATTTCTGTGGTTGGAAAGAATGATAAGACGCTGCGCGATGTGGTTGCTGATTTCATGCGGCAGTTCGCTATGCGCAGTGATAACCGCGGCATGAATATCTATGCCGACTGCAATTTGATGGACTAAGAAAAGAGGAGAACGAAATGGCACTGAGAAGTATTGTGAAGCAGGGAGACGAATGTTTGCAGAAGGTTTGCCGTCCTGTTACCGAGTTTAACAGCCGACTTCATACGCTGCTGGATGATATGACCGAAACGCTGCTGGATTCCGGCGGTGTGGGTCTGGCTGCCCCTCAGGTGGGTGTGCTGCGCCGCGTATGCGTTGTGATGAATGAGGAAGATGAGATCATTGAACTGGTCAATCCCGAGATAGTAGCCACCGAAGGTGAGCAGACCGGCCTTGAGGGCTGCTTGAGTGTGCCCGGTCGTTATGGCATCGTGACCCGTCCCTATGTGGTGCGCGTCCGTGCGCAGGATCGCGACGGCAATTTCTTTGAGGTGGAAGATGAGGATCTGACTGCCCGCTGCTTCTGCCACGAGTTGGAACATCTGGATGGCCACTTGTTCATTGAACGCGCTGAGAAGATGCTCAGCGATGAGGAACTGCAGGAATATATCCGCCAGATGGAAGAAGAAGCGGAAGAAGAAATGGAAGAGGAAGAAAACTGATGCGAATTCTCTTTATGGGTACGCCTGATTTTGCCGTTGCATCCTTGAAGCGATTGGTGGAAGATGGCCATGATGTGTGCGGTGTATTTACCCAGCCGGACAAGCCGAAAAACCGCGGCATGAAGATGACATTCTCTCCGGTGAAGGAGTATGCGCTGAGCCAGAATTTGACGGTATATCAGCCGCTGAAAATGCGTGATGGGGAAGCCATGGGCATTGTCCAGCAGCTGCAGCCGGAGCTGATCGTGGTGGCGGCATACGGTCGTATTCTGCCGGAGGAGATCCTCAAAGCACCTCGCTACGGTTCTATTAACGTCCATTCCTCGCTGCTGCCCAGCTACCGTGGCGCCGCACCCATCAACTGGGCTATCCTTGACGGTCTGGACGCCACCGGCGTAACCATCATGTATATGGCAAAAGAACTGGATGCTGGTGATATTATCCACACGGTGGAAACGCCCATTGACATTAATGAAACGGCTCTGGAGCTGACGCTGCGTCTGGCGGATCTGGGTGCGCAGGCGCTGGCAGAAACGGTGGACATGCTGGCTGCCGGTACGGCAGTTCGTACGCCGCAGGATCATAGTAAGCACACCTATGCGCCGATGCTCAGTAAGGCCCTTTCGCCTATTGATTGGAACAAAAATGCGCGCCAGATCCACGATCAGGTGCGCGGCCTGATTCCCTGGCCCTGTGCATCGACTGTGGTGGGCGGTAAGAACGTGAAGGTGTTCAAGACTGAGTTCGGCACAGAAACGGCTGCGCTCCCTGGTACGGTAGTGTCTGCCGGCAAGCAGGGTATTGAGATTGCCTGCGGCGACGGCCGTACGCTGCGCATTACCCAATTGCAGGCAGAAGGTGGCAAGCGTATGGCAGCTGCCGATTATCTGCGCGGCCATAGCGTGCAGGTGGGCGTATGAAAGAGAAAAGAGCGCCCAATGCCCGTGACACGGCGCTGGAAGTATTGATGCGTGTGGATGGCGCCAATGCGTGGTCTGACGGCAGTTTAAAGCGTACCATCGCCAAGAACCGACTGGATAGTCGTGAGGCTGCCTTAGCAACGCGCTTGAGCTATGGCGTGATTCAGAACCGGATGCTGCTGGACTATTATATCAGCTGTTACTGCACGCAAAAGGCGGAAAAGCTGGAAAGCGTGATCCGCAATATTCTGCGCATTGGCGGATATCAAATCCTGTTCATGGACAAGATTCCGCATCATGCAGCCGTCAATGAGGCGGTTGAGATGACGCGCCGTGCCGGCCGTCCGAAAGCCGCCGGTATGGTCAATGCGGTGCTGCGCAAATTTGTGGCTAATTGGATGGACATGCCGGCACTGCCCGGTGCGACGGCAGACTATTTGTCTGTGCGTTACAGCCATCCCAAGTGGCTGGTGGAACGGCTGATGGATGTCCTCGGGCCGGAAGAGGCAGAGGACTACCTTCGTTTGAACAACGAGGCGGTTCCCACCACGATTCAGACCAATACACTCAAGACCACGGCGGATGCACTGGAGAAGGAATTGCGCGCTGCCGGTGTCGAGGTTGAAGAACATCCTTGGCTGCCCGGTTGCTTCGAAGTCACTGCGACCGGCGATTTGGAGAGCTTGCCTGCCTTTGCCGAAGGCCGCTTTATGGTGCAGGACGCTGCGGCCAGATTGGTGGCAACCATTGCTCGCCCCGACGAAACGGACAAAGTGCTGGATATCTGTGCTGCACCCGGCGGTAAGTCGTTTGCGCTGGCCATTGATATGCAGGACAAGGGACAAATTGTGTCCTGTGATATCCATGCCCATAAGCTGAAGCTGATCGAGAGCGGCGCACAGCGTTTGGGGATCACCAGCGTTCGTGCGGCGCAGGCTGATGGCCGGGAACCGCATGCGGCATGGCTGAGATCGGCCGATCTGGTGGTGGCAGATGTTCCTTGCTCCGGTTTGGGCATTATCCGCAAGAAACCGGATATCCGTTATAAGAACCCTAAGGAATTGGCCCAGCTGCCTGCAATTCAGCTGGCGATTTTGAATAATGCATCTACCTATGTTCGTGACGGCGGCACGCTGATCTACTCTACCTGTACGGTGCTGCCGGAAGAAAATGAACAGGTGGTTGAGAAGTTCCTGTCTGAGAACAGTGACTTTACATTGGATACGTTTGACTTGCCGCTGCCGATTGGTAAACATACGGGGCATTTGACTCTGTGGCCGCAGCGGTATGGCACCGATGGATTTTATATCTGCCGTATGCGCAGGAAATGAGGACTTTTACATGACCGACATCAAATCCATGACATTGGAAGAGATCACCCAGGCCTGCCGCGACATGGGGGAACCTGCATTTCGCGGTAAACAGATTTTCACATGGCTTCACAAGGGCGTGACCTCCTTTGATGACATGAGTAACCTGTCCAAGGCGTTGCGAGAGAAGCTGGCGGCACAGTATTATATTACTGCGCCGGTGGTCGCTCGCAAGCAGATGTCACGTTTGGACGGTACCATCAAATATTTGTGGGAACTGTCTGACGGCAACTGTATCGAAACGGTGCTGATGCAGTATAAGCATGGCAATACGGTATGCATTTCCTCTCAGGTGGGCTGCCGCATGGGCTGCGCATTTTGTGCATCTACCATTGCCGGTAAGTTGCGTGACCTGCGCCCCTCCGAGATGGTGGATCAGGTACTTTTTACCCAGCTCGATAGCGGTCAGGAAATCTCCAACATTGTGCTGATGGGCATCGGCGAGCCGCTGGATAACATGGATAATGTACTGCGCTTTCTGGAACTGATCAATCATGCCGACGGCATGAATATCGGTATGCGTCACATCAGCCTTTCGACCTGCGGCGTCATTCCCGGTATTGACCGACTGGCGGATCTGCAGCTGCAGCTGACGCTTTCCGTGTCGCTCCATGCACCGGACAGCGAGACGCGCTCTCGTATCATGCCGGTGAATCGCGCTTATGACGTGGAGGAATTGTTCGCGGCTTGCCAGCGTTACTTCAAAAAGACCGGGCGTCGCATTTCTTTCGAATATTCCATGATTGACGGTGTGAACGACAATGACTGGCAGGCGGATTTGATCGCCAAGCGCATCGCCGGTATGCCGGGCCACGTGAACTTGATTCCGCTGAACGATGTGGTGGAAAGTCCGTTCAAGCCCAGCCGTAGAGTGGCTGCGTTCCAAAAGAGATTGCAGTCTCGTGGTGTGACGGCAACGGTGCGCCGCAGTTTGGGTGGCGATATCGATGCATCTTGTGGCCAGTTGCGCCGTAAAGCGATGGAAGAGAGGGGAGAGCTTACCAAGTGAGATCGTGGGGAATCACAGATGCCGGTATGGTCCGGCAAGAAAATCAGGATTCTTATGCTGTTCGTACCGTTTCCGGATTTACATCTGCCGTTGTTTGCGACGGTATGGGCGGCGTTACCGGTGGTCGATTGGCCAGCTCCATCGCGGTAGACTGTTTCCAGAAGGAGATCGGCCATGTGCTGAAGCAGGGCATGAGCCTGCAGCAGATCGGGCAAGCGGCCGATTACGCGGTGTCTCTTGCCAACAGCGCCATTCGCACCCGTGCGGCAGAAGATGCATCCTGTCAGCATATGGGTACAACGCTTGTCTGTGCGCTTGCGCAGGATAAGCAGGTTGTGATCGTCAATGTGGGCGATAGCCGTGCCTATCATATCAGTCGCGACGGTATCCGTCAGATCAGTCGCGATCATTCATTGGTGGAAGCGTTGGTTGAGCGCGGAGATATTACTCCGGAAGAAGCAAAACGCCACCCACAACGAAATTTAATTACCCGTGCATTAGGTCCTGATGCGGCTGTGCAGCCGGATAACTTTTATGTGGAGTGGCAGCAAGGTGATTTTCTGCTGCTGTGCTCCGATGGTTTGGTCAATACAGTATCGGACCAGGAAATTTTGTTTGAGGTGATCCATCATGGAGAACCCGATACCTGTTTGGCAAGACTGATGGCGCTGTCCAGACAACGAGGAGCGCCGGATAATGTGACAGCGATTCTGCTGATGAACATTTGATTTGCCAACATAGTGAAAGGAACAATATATGGATCAGTACATTGGAAAAATGCTGGACAATCGATATGAGATTCTCGAGTTGATTGGCAGCGGCGGTATGGCAAACGTCTATAAGGCAAAGTGTCATCGCCTTAACCGCATGGTAGCGGTTAAGATCCTGAAGAGCGATTTGGCAGACAGCGCTGAGTTTCGCCGTCGCTTTCAGGACGAGTCCCGGGCCGTTGCTCAGTTATCTCATGCCAATATCATGTCCGTTTATGATGTCTCCAGAAAAGGCGAATTAGAGTATATCGTCATGGAGCTCATTGAGGGTATCACCCTCAAACAGTATATGGAGCGCCGCGGCCAGATGGACTGGCGTGAAGCACTGCATTTCATCACGCAGATCATGCGCGGCCTGAGCCACGCCCACAGCCGCGGCATCATCCACCGTGATATTAAACCGCAGAATACGATGATCCTGCGTGACGGAAGTGTAAAAGTGGCTGACTTTGGCATTGCCTGTTTGGCAGATACCAACGAGACGCTGACACAGGAGGCACTGGGCAGCGTGCATTATATTTCGCCGGAGCAGGCACGCGGTGACCGCATGGATGCCCGTTCTGATATTTATTCTGCCGGTGTAGTGCTCTATGAGATGCTGACGGGCCGCCTGCCCTTTGAAGGGGACAGCGCTGTGTCCGTTGCCATTCAGCACCTTAGCTCTGTGCCGCTCGATCCCCGTGAAATCAATCCTGACGTGCCGGAAGCACTGGAATTGATTTGCATGAAAGCCATGAGTCCCAATATTACCAAGCGTTACGCATCTGCCGATGCGATGCTGGAGGATTTGGAAAAGTTTCGCAAGGATCCCTCCGCGGATCTGGACTATATCCGCACCGATTTGCGTGAGAAGCAGGATACGGACGCCACACAGCCTATTGCAGCATCCGAAGTTGCGGCCGCAACGAAGGCTGCCAGAGAGAAGAAAATGGCCGAGGAACGTGCCGTCCAAAAGCAAAACAGCCGCAAAAAGCTGTTTGCAGCCCTTGGTATTGCCGCCGCTGTGGTGCTTTCTATTCTGGTGATTATCAAAGTAATCTCCGGTTTTGAAGTTGAGCAAAAACCGGATACGTTTACCGTACCGAATCTGCTGGGCAAGACGGTAGAGCAGGCTGAGGCGATGCCTGAAATCAAGAATATTTTCACCATCGAGGTGATTGGCACAAAGGTTAACCCCACTTACCAGCCCGGTCAGATCATTGAGCAAACGCCCGATGCCGGTGTTGAGCGCAAGAATAACCTGATCATTAGTGTCTATGTCTGTGTGGAAGAATCCTACAAGACGATGCCTAAGCTTGCCGGCACGGAATACCAGATGGCAAAGGTTCAGCTGACAAACATGGGCCTTGACCTGCAATTCGTAAAGAGTGAAGAGTTCTCCGATGAGTATCCCGAGGGACAGATTATCAAAACAGAGCCTGCATTGGGAGAACCGCTGAGAAAAGGCAATACCGTGTTGCTGGTGGTCAGCAAGGGACCAGAAAAGATGCCGATCGTTGTTCCCAACTTCGTGGACAAGTCTATCGATGATGCAGCGCTGGAAGCCGAAAGTATGGGCCTGAAGGTGAAGGACCACGTGTTCCAATTCAGCAATAAGCCGGCCGGTACTGTTCTGGAGCAGACAATTGCGCCCAATACCGAGGCGAAAGAGGGTGACGAGATCACCTTTACCGTCAGCCAGGGACCGGAAGTTGTATATTACCAATATGAATATTCGATTCCGGACCACTACACCGGTGTGGTGCAGATCGAGTTTAGACAGGATAACGATATTCTGGGCAGTATCGAAGTCAATGCCGATGAGAGCCGTACCAATACGTATGCTTTTAGTGGCGAGAAGGGAACGACTGCAACCATTCGCATTTACGTAAACGGCAGACAGGAAATCGCTGAGGTGATCACATTTTGAGCAGAGGCAGAATTGAAAAGGCTCTTAGCGGCTTTTACTACGTGAACACCGGCACTGAGGTGCTTCAGTGCCGTGCTCGCGGAAAATTTCGCCGTGATGGCATGTCTCCGCTTGTTGGCGACTGGGTAGATGTGCGAGAGTTGGGTGGCGGAGAAGGCTTTGTCGAGGCGATCGAGGAGCGCAAAAACGTGTTTTCTCGCCCTTCGGCTGCCAATATTGATCAGCTGGTCATTATCGCAGCCGGCGTAATCCCGGTGACCGATCCGTATTTGATTGATCGAATCTCCGCCATCGCCGCGCTCAAAGGATGCGAAGTTTTGGTCGTGATAAACAAGTGCGATCTGAACCCTGCCGATGAGCTGTACGAGATCTATCAGCGTTCTGCGATTCCGGTTTTGCGTGTCAGTGCGAAGACCGGAGAAGGTTTGGACGAGTTGCGCGTCGCAATTAGTGGCAAGCTTAACGCCTTTACAGGCAACTCGGGCGTTGGAAAATCCAGTATTTTAAACTCGCTGGATCCGGCTTTTTCACTGCCGGTAGGCGAAGTGAGTAAAGCGCTGGGCCGCGGTCGGCATACGACACGCCACGTGGAGATGTTTGCACTTGGAAATGACACATATGTCATTGATACCCCCGGTTTTTCTTCCTTTGATACGGAAGAGCTGAATCTGGAACTGAAACAGCGCTTGCCGGAGACGTTCCCTGAGTTCGAGCCGTATGTGGACGCATGCCGCTTTGTCGGCTGCCGCCATATTAAGGAGAAGGGCTGCGCTGTTTTGCAGGCTGTGAAAGATGGCGCCATTCCCCGTGTGCGGCATACCAGCTATGTTCGGCTTTTCGATGAGCTCAAAGATGTAAACGAATGGGATAAGAAATAAAAGAAGGAGTGCTTATTGCACTCCTTCTTTTATTTTTCCATATACTATGGCAGAGGAGGGGGCATTATGAGAAGAAACGATTGCGGTACTGCGATTGGTATCTGTGCATTAGGCCTTGGACTGGGGATTTTGGTAGCCGCCATATTTCCGGTGGGCGCACTGATGTTTTTGGTTTCGTTTCTGCTGATCGCCTGTGGCTGCTGTTGTCTGAGACGTTAAAGGAGGTTAGGCGTGTGAAAATTGTGATTTGGAAAGGTCCTAAACTGCTGCGCGGTATTCTTGTCCGAATTTTTGCAATACAGGAATAAGCGAAATCAACGATTCATACTCTTTTACAACGCAGAAAGAATATGCGATTGTGGGGGTATGAAACAATGGAACTTGAGTTGAAGATGCAGGAAATCACCTGCTGCGAGAAGACGCAGTGCATTACCATCAGCCATGAGGAAGTGATTGAAACAGGGATTCCGGAATATTGTCCGGATATTGCCCGGGTGGTTGACACTGTGGGACAGCTGAAAGTCAGGGAAAAGAAGCTCTCCAATGGGCACTTGAGCATCGGCGGCGTGATAAAAGTAACGGTACTCTATACTTCGGAAGCAAGTTCGGGCCTGCGCAGTCTGGTCATTCCGGTGCAATTTGCTTGCGCCAGTGACGATCCGCGGCTCCAAGGATGCCGCAGCATTTGTGCCTGTGGCCGACTGCGGCTTCTGGAGGCAAGGGCGGTCACCGCGCGCAAATTGTATATACGTGCGATGGCAGAATTTGAGGTGGAGGGCATTCGCGGTGCAAAGCATTGCTATTGTGCATCTGCCGGCGAGGATCCGGCACTGCATTTGCATTACCACGAGACGGAATCTCAGCTGCTTACCGATGTGCTGGAGCGCAGCTTTGTCGTCAATCAGGAGTGTGCGTTGCAGGCGGGTAAGGGGCGGCCGGAAGACTTGCTGATGGAGCGAGTTCATTTGTATTCCGTGGGCTGCCAGCGTATCGGGAATAAGTTGATGATCAGAGGGGAGGCTACCGTATCTATCCTTTATCGAACTGAGGAACAGGAACTGCATTCCTGCGACGAGGTGTTGCAGTTCTCTCAGATCATCGATCATGTGCAGCTTCCGGAGAATGCGGTTTATCAGACCGAAATCTGGGCGGAAGACAGCGAGGTGCGACTGATACGCAGCGACAACGGTGTTGGCGTTGGAATCACCATTCGCGTTGGCGCAATGGTGAAGGTATATGAAAAGGTAATGCTGCAATACATAGATGACATGTATAGCACCAAGCATGATATGACCTTGCAGCACGAAAGCCATCAAATTGCGATGTTGCAGCCGACGCAATCCTGGAGGCAGGATGCAGTGCAGCAGCTGGAATTCGGGCAGGGAAGGGCCTTTGCCTGCGTTACCGGCTTGGAGTGTGGATCCGTCCACTTCGCGCCGGAGGGGGAGCAAACGGCGCTGCGTACGAATGTGCGTGTAAAATTGCTATATCTTGATGAGGCCGGAACACCGGTCAGCACAGAGCGCACCATGGAAGTTTCTGTCAAGCTGCCGCAGTTGCCGGACCATGCGTGGGCTGACTGCGCGCCCCTTGTGATGAATCACGGCAGCAATAGCTGCGAGCTTCGTATTCCCGTGGATTTTTTTACGGAACATACCGAGATACTTCAGATGAATACATTGACGGCATCAGAAGTGAGAGAAACTGAACCGGGAGAGGAAGCCGCCATTGTTTTGCGGCGTATTGGAGAAGGGGATTGCCTTTGGAACGTAGCCAAAGCATACCGTACTGATCCTCATCTGATCGAGAAAGCCAACGGACTGGAGCCCGGTGCACCGCTGCCGTGCGGCATGCTGCTGATACCCCGATAAAAAAAGCCACCCTGAACGGGTGGCTTTTCTATTGGATATAAGATTATTTTGCGGAGAAACGTGCCAAAAATTGGCGTGTACGCTCTTCCTTCGGGTTGCCGATGACCTGCTGAGGATCGCCCTGCTCCACGATAACGCCGCCATCCATAAACACAACGCGGTCAGCTACATCTCGGGCAAAAGACATTTCGTGGGTGACGATAACCATCGTCATGTTCTCTTCCGCCAGTTGGCGAATAACCTTGAGAATTTCACCGGTTAACTCCGGATCAAGTGCGGAGGTGGGCTCATCAAAAAAGAGAATCTGAGGATCCATAGCCAGTGCGCGGGCAATCGCAACGCGCTGCTGTTGGCCGCCGGACAGTTCGCAGGGATAAGCGTTACCTTTGTCTGCAAGGCCCATTTTTTCCAGAAGAGCATTGGCACGGGCGATGGCTTCTTCCTTGCTTCGTCCCAAAACCGTCATCTGTGCATCCGTCAGATTTTTTAATACAGAATAGTGGGGGAAGAGGTTGAAATTCTGAAATACCAGGCCGAAGTGGCTGCGAATCTTCTTGAGTTCCTCTTTACCGGCGTAAACGCTCTTTCCGCTGGCATCTGTCTTGGCCGCGTAGTTACCGGAGTAAAGCAGGTCACCGCTGTCCATCTCTGTCAGCAGGGTTGCACAGCGCAGAAGCGTGGATTTACCGGATCCGGACGGGCCGATGATGGCCACCACTTCGCCCTCCTGCACGCTCAGAGAAATGTCCTCCAGGACGTGCAGCGCGTGGTCGTTAAAGGTTTTTTTGATGTTCTTGATTTCCAAAACGTTCATTGAACTGCACCTCCTTATTGATAGTAATTCAACTTCTTCTCAATTCGCTCCATGGCCCATGCTACCACAAAGTTGAAGATATAGTAGAAAACACCGGCAACGAACAGCGTAACAATACCGGGCGACTTGGGTGCAACAGCAATTTGCTTGGCACGGGTGAACATTTCTACCACGCCGATTACGTAGACGAGGGAGGTGTCCTTCACCAAGGTGATTACTTCGTTGGTGACAGAAGGCAATACACGCTTGACCATCTGAGGCAGAATGATCTTAAGGAAGGTTTGCGTTTTGCTGTAACCCAGCACCTCCGCCGCCTCGTACTGTCCTACGGGGATAGATTCGAGACCGCCGCGATAAATCTCCGCGAAGTAGGCGGCGTAGTTGATGACAAAGGCTACGATGGCGGCGATAAAACGCCAGTTGGAAGGAACGGATAATCCAAAAATAAGATTGGGGCCGTAAAATACCACGATCAGCTGCAGCATCAGAGGGGTGCCGCGCATGATGGAAATGTAGAACTTTGTGAGCGCCTGCAGTGGACGGAACTTACTGCGGCGACAGAACATGACCAAGAGACCGAGGGGCAGGGAGCCCAGCAGTGTCAGGAAAAAGATAGATAGAGTGGTCAAAAAGCCACTGCCGAGCTGAACTACCATGGTTTGGAAAGTCATAAAATATGTCCTCGCTTCTGATTATTTCAATTCATATAACCGTCGAATTGGGCGGAGGCAAGGCCCCCACCCAATTCACAAGTGATTTCAAGTTAGCTCAGTTGCACATGCACAGGCTTTCCAGAACCAGACCGGCATCCACGTAGTTCTGAGCGATCTGCATCATCGTGCCATCTGCGGCCATCTTCTTCAGTTCGGCATTGACGGCATCGCGCAGCTCGGTGTTGCCCAGCAGGAAACCGACGGCGTACTGCTCGGTAGAGATCGGCTCTTCCAGCATGATGTAGGAACCGCTGTTGTTGGCCATCTGATAAGCGGCCACGCCCAGGTCAGCGGCAACGGCATCCACGGTACCCTGATTCAGCTCCATAAAGCCGTTGTTGTAGTCGGGCAGCTCGATGACTTCCTTCAGGCTGTTCTTGAAAGCCTCGTTGCCGTTGATGGCATCAGTGGCGGAGGATGCGGCCTGAGACATCACGGTCTTGCCGGCCAGATCAGCCAGAGACTTGATGCCGGAGTCGGCCTTGACGACGATCACGATGCTGTTGTCAACATAAGGATCGGACCAAGTATACTGGGTTTCGCGGCCGGTGCAAGTGAAGCCGTTCCAGATGCAGTTGATAGCGCCGGTGCTCAGCTCGTTGTCCTTGCTGTTCCAGTCAATGGGCACAGCCTGAAATTCCCAGTCCAGACGCTTGCACAGTTCTTCGGCCATGGCCAGATCAAAACCATCGTAGCTGCCGTCAGCAGCAACAAAGCCGAAGGGGGGGAACTCAGCATCGAAACCGACGATCAACTTCTGCTTGCCGCTGTCTTTGCTGCCGCAACCGGCCAGAAGAGAAGCTACCATAATCAGTGCCAGAGCTACGCCCAGGATCTTAGACATCTTTTTCATTGTTGTATCCTCCAATACTATTATGGGACGCTGCGTTTTGCGTCTCTTGTTGTTGTCACCATATTAGCACTTTAGCGCGGTAGTGTAAAGAAGTAAAATAGCAAAAGTATCGCAAAAAATTGTGGTGTAATCTGTGCAATATTACCAAATGGAACGGGCAATAGAGGGAGTGAGGCCGCCAGCGGTTGACGCTGGCGGCCTCATATCGTTGTGCGAGCAAGTCTATAAGCCGGGTTCTGTATTTGACAGTCATCTATCTAGCCGCACCGTTGCCGGTGCGATCAAGCCACCTCGGGAGCGGCCGGGCGAGCCTATTGCTCCCATAGCGGTGTTGCTCCGGATAGAGTTTACAGCGACGGACACTCTCGAGCCGTCGGGTGAGCTCTTACCTCGCCTTTCCACCCTTACCTCTTGCGAGGCGGTATATCTCTGTTGCACTTTTCCTGAAGTCACCTTCGGCGGGCGTTACCCGTTATCCTTGCCCTGTGGAGCCCGGACTTTCCTCATGAACAGGCTTTCGCCTTGTTCCCGCGACTGTCTGGCTTACTCGCACTTTTATTTTACAAAAAGAAACGGCGAAAGTCAACGCTTGCGCTTGGAATTTCATTGAACTGCTGCGGAAGTTGGAGTATAATATATATGTATTTTAATTTCCGGCAAGGAGGTATGCATATGACTTTGCAGGAGTATGTTCATTCGCTAAAAGAAAAAACAGTAGCCGTGATCGGCATTGGTGTCAGCAACACGCCGTTACTGCGGCTTTTGATGCAAAATAATATCCGCGTTACTGCCTGTGACAAGCGGCTGCGCAGCGATCTGGGGGATCTGGCAGATGAGTTGGAAGCCGGTGGCGTACAGCTGCATCTGGGCCCTGACTATCTCGATGGTTTGGATCAGGATGTGATCTTCCGCACTCCCGGCATGCGCCCTGATGTGCCGCAGCTTTTGGCGGCGCAGGAGAAGGGAAGTGTAATTACCTCTGAAATGGAGGTTTTCTTTGATGTCTGCCCTTGCAGCATCATTGCCGTGACCGGCAGCGACGGAAAGACCACCACAACCACAATGATCGCGGAGCTGCTGCGTGCTTCCGGCCAAACGGTTCATGTAGGCGGCAATATCGGTACGCCGCTGCTGGCACAGGCCGGCGAGATGGACCCGGGTGATCGTGTGGTGCTGGAGCTTTCGTCCTTCCAGCTGATGACCATGAAAAAAAGCCCTCACATTGCAGTTGTGACCAATCTTTCGCCCAACCATCTGGATATGCACAAGGGTATGGAGGAGTATGTGGCTTCCAAGGAGAATATTTTCCTTTATCAAAGTGCCGGTGATGTGGCGGTGTTCAACCTCGACAATGACATCACCCGTGAGCAGTCGTCTCGCGCTAAGGGCTCTGTACGCATGTTTACCCGCCGCAGCACCGTAGAAAACGGTGTGTATCTGCGCGGAGAGGAAATCGTCCGATGCAGCAACGGTGTGGAGACGGTTGTGATGACCACCGATGACATTAAACTGCCCGGCATTCATAACGTTGAGAACTATATGGCTGCCATTGCCGCATTGGAAGGACTGGTTGACGATGACACGATCCGAACCTTTGCCCGTGAATTTGGCGGCGTAGAGCATCGCATTGAGCTGGTGCGTACGCTGAACGGTGTGCGTTATTATAACGATTCCATCGCTTCCAGCCCCACCCGTACGATAGCCGGATTGCGATCTTTCAAGGAAAAGGTCATTTTGATCGCCGGTGGATATGACAAGAACATTCCCTTTGATGAGTTGGGTCCCGAAGTGGTCGAGCATGCCAAGGTGTTGGTGCTGTGTGGCGCTACCGCTGATAAAATCCGTGCCGCTGTGGAAGGAGCGCCTACTTATACGGCAGGCAACCCGTTGATTCTCACGGCAACGAATTTGCGCGAAGCTGCGCAGCTGGCCCGTGACCACGCCGCAGAAGGTGATGTGGTCACACTCTCTCCGGCCTGTGCATCCTTCGATCAGTTTCCTAATTTCATGGCGCGCGGCAAAGCATTCAAGGACATCGTGAATAACTGGCGGTAACAGCGCTGACCGTATGGCATATACTGTCATTGGGGGTGTATGCCATGCGAAGACTGCGCTATATTCGGTTGAGCAGAAAACAGCGTGCGCTGATATGGGGTATTGTGGTACTGGCGCTGTCTGCGGCACTTTTTGTTGCAGCTGTTGTCCATATGGAACCGATTCTATCAAGCATGGCAACTGCCCGTGCATCCAACACGGTGAATCGCATCGTGGTGGAGGCTGTCAGTGATGCGATTCAGGGCGGCGAGATCGACTACGATATGCTGGTTGAATTCGAGAAAGACAGCGAAGGCCGTGTGACAGCGCTAAAGAGCAATATGGCGGCATTTAACCGTCTGCAAGCCCGTATCGCCGATGATATCCTCATGCGCCTGAGCGAGGTTTCCACGACAACGCTGTCTATCCCTATCGGTACACTCACTGGCTCCTCGCTACTGGCCGGACGTGGGCCATTGCTCAAGGTAAAGATGCAGTCGGTCGGGTCTACAACTGCCAGTTTTCGCAATACATTCAGCGCAGCAGGCATCAATCAGACACGACACCAGATTTTACTGAATGTCGAGGTCAATGTCAGTATTTTGCTGCCGGGCTTTCGCACTTCCACCAAAGTGACAAATGAGATTTCGGTGGCGGAGACGGTGATTGTCGGTAACGTTCCAGAAAACTACACCTATTTTAGCACGACACAAGGCGAGATAGAAAATTACGCAGAAGAATACATTATGAACAACGGATAAGGTGAACTTATGGATTACAGAGAAGAAATGAAATATCTGCGCGATACGCTGAATGCGCACGGATATCGATACTATGTGTTGGATGATCCGACGATCTCCGACTACGAGTATGATCATCTGCTGCGCCGACTGGAGGATCTGGAGCGCGATCATCCCGAGGAAATCGTGCCCGATTCCCCGACACAGCGTGTGGGTGGACCGGCGCTGAAAGAGTTTCAGCAGGTGGAACATGCTGTTCCGTTGGAGAGTTTGCAGGATGTGTTCGACGGTGACGAAGTCCGGGACTTCCTTGCACGTGTAGCGGAGACTGTGCCGGACGCCGTTTACAGCGTGGAGCCGAAGGTAGATGGTCTGTCTGTGGCACTGGAGTACCGCGATGGCGTGTTTGTCCGTGGCGCGACTCGCGGCGATGGCCGCGTGGGCGAAGATGTAACGGAAAATCTGCGTACCATTCGCTCTATCCCCATGACGCTTCCGGAGAAGTTGCCGCGGCTCATTGTTCGCGGTGAGGTATATATGTCCCGTGCCGTCTTTGAAGAACTCAATGCGCAGCGCGAGATTGCCGGACAGCCGCTGATGGCCAATCCGCGCAACGCTGCAGCAGGTTCACTTCGCCAGCTGGATCCCAAGATTGCCGCCAGCCGCAAGCTGGATATCGCCATTTTTAACTTGCAGTTGGCAGAGGGAAAGACTTTCGCAACCCATGCCGAGACGATGGAATATCTGGCCACGCAGAGGTTTAAGGTGATTCCCAGCCGATGCCTTGCCTCCGAGGAAGATCTCTTAGGCGAGATTGAGCGTCTGAACGATTGCCGCATGGATTTTCCGTACGATATGGACGGTGCGGTGATCAAACTTAACGATTTGTCCTTGCGTGAAAAGCTGGGCAGCACTGCAAAGTGCCCCAAGTGGGCCATTGCTTATAAGTATCCGCCGGAGCAGAAGCCTTCCGAGTTGGTGGATATTGTGGTTCAGGTAGGCCGTACCGGTGTGCTGACACCAAAGGCGGTACTCAAGCCGGTTCGTCTTGCCGGTACGACTGTCACAAATGCCACGCTGCACAATCAAGACTATATCACGCAGAAAGATATTCGCATTGGTGATACGGTGATTGTCCAGAAGGCCGGAGAGATCATCCCGGAAATCGTGGAAGTGGTGAAGGAAAAGCGTCCCGATGGAACGGTGCCGTATCTGCTGCCGGATACCTGCCCTGTGTGCGGCGCACCTGTGTCCCGTGATATTGATGGTGCGGCAGTGCGCTGTACCGGAGCGGAATGTCCGGCTCAGCTGCTGCGTAATTTGACGCATTTTGCCAGCCGCAACGCGATGGATATTGATGGTCTCGGCCCTGCTGTCATGAGTCAGCTGGTGGACAGCGGCCTTGTTGCAACTGCTGCAGACCTCTACGATCTGAAAGCCGAGCAAATTGCCAAGCTGGATCGTATGGGTGAGAAGTCGGCAGATAACGCCGTGAAGGCAATCGCTAAGTCAAAGGAAAACGATCTGTGGCGTCTGATCTTCGCCCTCGGCATTCGCCAGGTCGGCGAAAAAGCCGCTAAAGTGTTGGCACAGCACTTTGGTACGCTGGACAAGCTGGCTGCTGCTACGCAGGAGGAGCTGACGGCTATTAACGATGTGGGCCCCGTTACGGCGGCCTATATCCGCGGCTGGATGGAGAGCGCGCAATCTCAGGATCTGATGGCGCGTTTGCAATCTGCCGGTGTCAATATCAAATGTAAAGAACAAATACTTGACAATCGTTTTGCAGGAATGACTTTTGTTCTTACGGGCGCGCTGGAACGCTTCACGCGTGAGGAAGCCGGTGAGATGGTGGAGAAGCGCGGCGGCAAGGCTGCATCTTCCGTCTCGAAAAAGACCACGTACGTTGTGGCAGGCCCCGGTGCAGGCTCGAAGCTTCGTAAGGCGCAGGAATTGAATATCCCCGTGCTGACGGAAGAAGCGTTCTTGGAGATGCTGCAATAAGGAGACTGTATATATGGCAAAAAATACAAATATCAATCTGCGCAGCCAGCTGATGTATTCTGTTTTTGTTCGCAATCATACAAATGAGGGTACTTTTTCTGCGCTGGAACGTGATTTGGATCGCATTGCGGCGCTTGGCACGGATATTATTTGGCTCATGCCGATTCATCCGATCGGAAAAGTTGCCCGGAAAGGTGAGTTGGGCAGCCCTTATGCGATCAGCGACTATCGCGACATCAACCCGGAGTATGGCACGAAAGATGATTTGATCCATTTGGTGCAGGAGATTCATCGACGCGGCATGAAATGCATCATCGATGTCGTTTACAACCACACGGCTCCCGACTCTGTGCTGGCAGATATCCATCCCGAATATTTCTTTTGTGACGCCGATGGCAACCCCAGCCGGCATGTGGCCGAGTGGTGGGATATTGTGGACTTGGAATATACAAACGAAGGCCTTTGGGACTATCAGATTGAAACGCTACAGATGTGGGCCGGCATTGTCGATGGATTCCGCTGTGATGTTGCCAGCATGGTTCCTGTGGAATTTTGGTGCAAGGCGCGCGCAGCTGTCGAGCAGATTAATCCCGACTGTCTTTGGCTGGCTGAGAGTGTTTTTCGCGACCATGTGTATGGCATGCGCGCACAGGGTGGTTACAGTGCAACGGACAGTGAGCTGTATGAGGCCTTTGATATGACGTATCCCTATGATGTCTGGGATGTGTTTGACGGATATTTTACAGGCACGGCTCGCCTCAGTGACTATATCCGTCTGCTGAATTTCCAGGAAGGCATTTATCCTACCAATTATGTTAAGATGCGCTGCCTTGAAAATCATGACCAACCTCGCTTTGCCGGTAAGGTTGACAGTGATGAGGAACTGCGCAGCTGGATGGCGTTCCATTATTTTGAGCGCGGCATTACGATGTTGTATGCCGGCGAGGAATTTGGTGCCAAGAAAGCGGTTGGCTTGTTTGATAAGGATGACAATTTCGGCGACATTCGAAATGACTGGCAGGCTTACCTCAAACTGCTGCGCGGCATGAAGCGCAAGCTCCCCACGGACGGTGAGTATCGATTGGACTGCCGTGGAGAGGAATTTGTGGTTGGTATGTATAATACGCCTCAGATTCGGGTGCGCGGCATATTCAGCATGAAGGGAAGTTCCGGCGATATTTCGGTCGATCTCCCCGATGGCACTTACCGTGATTTGGTGGACGGCAGGGAAGTGGTCGTCCGTAACGGCTTTGTACATACCGACGGCGAGCCTGTAATTATTATGGTCGAAGATGCCAAAAATTGAGTTTCTACGCAGAAAATAATAAAGTCCCCTCGACCGCACGGCGAGGGGACTTTGCTATTGGAGGATAGTAAGAAAATTTGGTTTATTTTGCCTTCAACTTCAATTTGTTCTCGCGTTTCATGCCGTACCAAACGGTTGCAGCAACGTAAGCGGCAGCCAGAACACCGCCGATAATATAAGCACCGGTCCAAGGAATATTGAAACCGATTGGCGCATTAAAGATGTAGGTCATGGTAACAAATGCATAGAACCCGCCGGGAATCAGGGGAATCCAAGCAAACTTGCCCTTGCTGTTTTCAAACATCCATACCGTGATAGCAAGGAAGGCGAACAGAGCCAGTGCTTGATTGGACCAGGCGAAGTAGCGCCATAGAATTTGGAAACCGTCGGCGTTCAGTTTGGCAAAGACCAGAATAGCTGCCACCAAAGCGAAGATGATCGCAGACAGACCCATTCGTTTTCCGTTAGTGCTCTGATCGAGCTTCAAGGTATCGGCAATCGTCAGGCGCAGACCGCGCAGTGCGGTATCACCGGAGGTGACTGGCAAAACAACGATGCCGGCCAGCGCAATGATGCCGCCGATGGGCCCCAACAGATCTTTGCAAACGGCGATAACAGTTCCGGTAGGTCCGTTGGCAGCGGCGCCGTCAACCAGATTGAATAGACCCATGGCAGCAGCAGCCCAAACCATGGCGATAAAACCTTCCAGAACCATCATGTTGTAGAAGGTCATGCGGCCCTGCTTTTCGGACTTAACGGTACGAGAGATAATCGCTGTCTGCGTAGAGTGAAAACCGGAGAGAATACCGCAGGCAACGGTAACGAAGAAGATGGGGATGAAGTGGCCGTCAGCGAACTTGGCCCCGTAGTCATAGAAGGGGCCGGCCCAACTGTCCCAAAGGTTGATCAGGGGATATCCTTTGACAAACAGGCCGACGAACACACCGACAGCGGAGAACATCAGAATAGCGCCGAAGATGGGATAAATTTTTCCAATGATAGCGTCGATGGGAAACACGGTGGCAGCCAGATAGTAAGCGAAGATGACACCGTAGATGACCCAAGTAGAAACAGAAGAGGGCTTTCCGTCAAAGCCAAAGATGCCGGTAGCCAGAATGTCACCGGGAGTATAGATGAACACAGCGCCGACCAACAGAAGAAGCAGGCATACAAAGGCGTTATATACACGATAGATACTCTTGTTGGTGTACTTGCCGATCATGCCGGACATCTGAGAGCCGCCGTCGCGCAGGCAGATCATACCGGAGAAATAGTCGTGCATGGCGCCGCCGATAATGTTGCCGATAGGAATGGTGATAAAAGCGATAGGTCCAAAGAGAATACCCTGAATAGGTCCAAAGATAGGGCCGGTACCGGCGATGTTCAATAGGTTGATAAGGCAGTTTTTCCAACCTTTCATCGGTACGTAGTCAACATCGTCCTGCTTTGTGTATGCAGGTGTCTGGCGATCGTCGGGGCCAAAAACCCTTTCGCAGAACTTGCCGTAAACGGCAGCGCCTACGATAAGGATGGCCAGACCAATAAGAAATGTTGCCATATGTTGTCTCCCTTCTCGTGCCCCGGCTTTATGGATGCGGAGCACAAATGTCATGTTTTTATTATAGCACTGCGGATCGTCGAGTATTGTAAAGAAGAGAGAGCGGCGCGTAAAGCTGCTGCAAAAAAGTCTTTGGCCGGTATCAAGAACGTTTTATGCAAGTGTACTGAGCAGTAAAAATACGGGATGCTGCTATAGAGCAGCATCCCGCAAAGTCGATTTTCAGAGTTAGAGTTCTTTACGCTCATTACGATAGCGCTTAAGATTTTTGATTGCCTCGAAGAGATTCATCACCATAACGGCGCCAAAAAAGATGGGAATAATAGGTGCACTGCCTTCAGCCATCAAGGTCACCAAAAAAAGAACTCCCCATAAAGCGGTAGTAGCAAAGCAGATAATAGGTGCGAAGATAGAAAGTTTCGGTCTGAGGCGTTTCATGGGGGCTCTCCTTTGTTAGTTATTTTGTTTATTATAATCCAATTAGACAAGCAATTCAAGAGAAAACTCGATTCAAAATAGGCGGATGTCTGCTTGACAAAGAGGGGAGAACGCATTATACTTTATACGTTATATGTAAAAAAGCGCTGATGGGAAGCAGTAAGCGGATTGCGGAAGCGAAGAGAGGGAGCGGCTGGTGTAAGCTCCCGTGAAGTACCGCCCAAGTCGTCCCGGAGCTCTGTGGCTGAAATTTCAGTAAGCCGCGGCGGCAACCTACCGTTAACTGGGTTCGGTAATCATTACCGATGGAGTGCGGGAGCAATCCCGAATACAGGTGGTACCACGGACTAAAGTTCGCCCTGTTTTGCAAGCGGCAAAACAGAGCGAACTTTTTTGTTTTGCCCAAATATCCGAATGAAGGAGAAATAATATGCTCAAAGAACTGCCCAAAGTGTACGATCCGCGGGATGTAGAGCCTCGGATCTATGACATGTGGATGAATGGCGGCTGCTTCAAGGCAGAGCCTAATCCTGACAAGAAGCCGTTTTCCATCGTGATGCCGCCCCCCAACGTGACCGGCCAGCTGCACATGGGTCACGCCATGGACGCTACGCTGCAGGACATCCTGATCCGCTTCAAGCGCATGCAGGGCTATGAAGCTTTATGGCTGCCCGGCACCGATCACGCTGGTATTGCTACGCAGATTAAGGTTGAGGAGAACCTGCGCAAAGAAGAAGGACTGACCCGTTATGATTTGGGCCGCGAGAAGTTCCTCGAGCGTGTGTGGCAGTGGAAAGAGAAGTACGGCAACCGCATTGTCGAACAGCAGAAGAAGATGGGTTCTTCCTGTGACTGGGACCGTTCCCGCTTCACCATGGACGAAGGCTGTTCCAAGGCTGTGCGCGAAACCTTCTGCGAGCTGTACGATAAGGGCCTGATCTATAAGGGCAGCCGCATCATCAACTGGTGCCCTAACTGCCTGACGGCTCTTTCCGATGCTGAGGTTGAGTATGTTGATAAGCCCGGCAACCTGTGGTATATCCGCTATCCTCTGGCTGATGGCGACGGTGAGATCGTTGTAGCAACCACCCGTCCCGAGACCATGATGGGCGATACCGGTGTTGCTGTTAACCCCGAGGATGAGAAGTTCAAGCACCTGATCGGCAAGAAGTGCATCCTGCCCATCATGAATCGCGAGATCCCCATCATTGGTGATGAGTACTGCGAGATCGGCTTTGGTACCGGCGCTGTGAAGATGACTCCTGCCCATGACCCCAACGACTTTGAGATCGGTCTGCGCCACGGTCTGGAAGTGCTGCGGGTCATCAATGACAATGGTACCATCAATGAAAACGGTGGCAAGTATAACGGTATGGACCGTTACGAGTGCCGTAAGGCCATTGTGGCTGACCTGGAGGCCGAAGGCTATTTGGTTAAGAGCGAGCCCTATTCCCACAATGTGGGTACCTGCTATCGCTGCCATAACGATGTGGAGCCCTTGATCAGTGCCCAGTGGTTTGTGAAGATGAAACCTCTGGCTGAGGAAGCCATCCGCGTGGTCAATGACGGTACAGTCAAGTTCGTGCCTGAGCGCTTTACCAAGACCTACACCAACTGGATGGAAAATGTCCATGACTGGTGCATCTCCCGTCAGCTGTGGTGGGGCCATCAGATTCCTGCCTGGTACTGCGACGAGTGCGGCGCCATCAACGTCAGCCGCGAAGATCCCACCTGCTGCAGCAAGTGCGGCTGCACCAAGCTGACCCGTGATGAGGACGTGCTGGATACCTGGTTCTCTTCCGCACTGTGGCCCTTCTCTACGATGGGTTGGCCCAATCTGAATGCTGCTGACCTGAACTACTGGTATCCCACTTCTGTGCTGGTTACCGGCTATGATATCATTTTCTTCTGGGTTGCTCGTATGATCTTCTCCGGTATGGAGCAGATGAAGAAAGAACCCTTCAAGACCGTCTTTATCCACGGACTGGTTCGCGATGATAAGGGTCGTAAAATGTCCAAGTCTCTGGGTAACGGCATCGATCCGCTGGAGATGGCCGATAAATACGGTGCTGACGCTCTGCGCTTCAACCTGATTACCGGTAACAGCCCCGGTAACGATATGCGTTTCTTTGTAGAGAAGTGCGAAGCAATGCGCAACTTTGCCAACAAGATCTGGAACGCATCCCGTTTCGTGATGATGAACCTCACCATCGACAAGGTACAGCTGCCCGAGAAACTGGAACTGGAAGATAAGTGGGTTCTCAGCAAGCTCAATAGCCTGATCCGCGAAGTGACCGACAATCTGGAGTCCTACGAGCTGGGTGTAGCTTCCGCCAAGATCTATGACTTCATCTGGGATACCTATTGCGACTGGTATATCGAGCTGACGAAGACGCGCCTTAATGGCGAGGATAAGGCTGCCAGCGAGGCTGCCCAGAACGTGCTGTGCTACGTGCTGCTGCGCATTCTGGAGTTGATGCATCCCTTCATGCCTTTCATCACCGAGGAGATCTGGCAGGCTCTGCCCCATGAGGGTGAGTACCTGATCCGTGCTCAGTGGCCTGAGTACAGCGAAGCGCTGAACTTTAAGGCAGATGAAGCAGCCATGGAGGCTGTGAAGGACGCCATTTCCGCTGTGCGTGCTCGCCGCGCTGAGATGAACGTACCTCCCTCCAAGAAGGCTCAGATGATCATCGTAACTTCCACGCCCGAAAACTATGTGGAAGGCAAGCACTTCATCACCCGTATGGCTTACGGCAGTGACGTAACTGTTACCGATGTTGCCCCTGCTGATCTGACCGGCATGGTCACGGTGGTCACCCACAATGCCAACGTCTACATGCCGCTGGCTGAACTGGTGGACTTCGAGAAGGAACTGGAGCGCATTGCAAAAGAACGCGCCAAGGCTGTCGAGAATCTGACGCGCATCGAGCAGAAGCTCTGCAACGAGAGCTTCGTGTCCCGTGCACCTGAGGCTGTCGTCAATGCCGAGCGTGAGAAAGCTGATAAGTGCCGCGCACTGATCGCCAAGCTGGACGAATCTGCTGCCGCCATGAAAGCGTAACTTTCCTGCTTTTCCCAGCAGTTTCCGACAGAATAATAGATCAAGAAACGATATAATCACCGTAGATCGCTGATCTGCGGTGATTATTTTTTTACAAAAGGAGTGCAGAGGATGGAGTTGCATCTAAAAAAGGAAGGCCGCTGCCTGGAAATATACTTGAAAGGTGATTTGGATCACCACGGTGCGAAGGGGCTGCTGAATCGGCTGGATCGCGAAATTGAAATCGCGTTGCCCGCTCGGCTGATATTAGACTTTGGCGGCGTGACATTTATGGATAGCTCTGGTATCGCTGTTGTCATGCGTGCTCGCCAGCGGCTCAAGGAGCTGGGCGGATCTGTGCAGCTTCGCAACGCATCTGCGCAGTCCCGTAAAGTTTTTGAAGCAGCTGGAATCGGCCGTTTGATCGAAATCGTGTAAAGGAGTGGTACATATGAAAAGCAGTAATTACGTGATCTTGGAATTTTTAAGCCGCAGCAGCAATGAGGGATTTGCACGAATGGCAGCGGCCGGCTTTGCAGCGCAGCTGGACCCGACGCTGGACGAGCTTGGTGACATTAAAACGGCGGTCAGCGAGGCGGTAACAAACGCCATCGTCCATGCTTATCCGGAAAAGATCGGGAAAATTGTTATGAAAATGCGTGTTCTCGATGCTGCAATTTTAGAAATCACCATTCGTGACTGGGGATGTGGAATCGAAGATGTGGACCGTGCCCGACAGCCGCTGTATACGACGGGAGGGGAGGAGCGAAGCGGTATGGGCTTTACGATTATGGAGAGCTTTACCGATCGCCTTCAGATTAAGTCGGTTTGCGGCAAGGGGACAACGGTTACCATGCGCAAGCAGATTTCTCAACGCTACTGTGTTCGAAAATGAGTAGCACGGAGTTATTTGCATTGTTGGACCGGGCGCAAAGCGGTGATGAGGAAGCATGTCAGCAGGTGCTTTTGGAGAATACGGGCCTGATTTGGTCGATCGTCAAACGCTACTACGGCTGCGGCGTAGAAGTAGATGATCTTTATCAGTTAGGATGCATAGGATTTATAAAGGCTGTAAAGGGGTTTGACATAACATACGGAACGCAGTTTTCCACTTATGCAGTACCAAAAATCTCAGGTGAAATCCGTCGGTTTTTGCGCGATGACGGGGCAATTAAAGTTGGCAGAAGCATGCGAGAGAAGGGGCAGATGCTCTGGAGCGTACGAGAGCGGCTGTGCCAAAAATTAGGGAGAGATCCGCGTATTTCTGAGGTAGCAGAGGAGTGTGGGCTAACCATAGAAGAGGTTGCCGGAATTGACTTGGCAAACGGTGCCCCTGAATCGTTGCAGCAGGAGACAGCTGAGGGACTGACACTGGAGTCGACCCTTGGTACTGTGGGACATGAAGAACGACTTGTCGAAAAAATCGCGCTCCGTGAGGCAATTGATGCCCTGCCGGAGCGCGAAAAAAAGACGATTTTTCTTCGTTACTATAAAGGAATGACACAGCAGAAAACGGCGCAAATTCTGCAAGTTTCACAAGTTCAGGTCTCGCGCCTGGAGCGCAAAGGCTTGATACATTTGCGCGAAAAATTGCAGGAAAGTTGAAAGAAATTTCTTGAATTACGGCAATTCCTGCAAGTAAGTAGTCGTGATGTGCGTAGAAGTTTTTCCTTCTTTTTCAGGCAAAAACTCCGTCATCGTGCTGCGGTATCGCTTGGGGAGAAATGAGTTTTGGCAGCGTGGGTTGGTGCGCTCTTTGATGGCAATGGTATCGTAGAAGCGTTTCCAAAGTGTTCTGTAATGAATTTCTTCCTCGCCAGGCAGCGAAAGCTGCAGGCTGGCTACAGAAAAAATGCGAGATCGGCCTTTACTATACAGCAAAAGCTCTTTGTGGGTCCGATCATAAATAAAGAACGATTCATTGGCGTATCGGCTGCAGAAATGTTGCCGCAGAAGAGGAAGAACGCGATTACGGGGTTCAATTTCGGCGCCGAGTACCCCGTTATAGTCCGAAAAGCGCACGAAACCACGCAATTTTTCAACCTCACTCGTCATATGACGAATTGCTTTGGCAATTGGGTGATAGACCGGATCTGCTTGATTCTTCAAAAAAGCAGAGCCGTCCTTATACAACTTGCGGATAAATCGGTATAGATGCAACTCTTTCTCGTGCAGACATGTCAAAAATGATTTACGAACCAGTTGCGCGGCAGCAGGGGAGCGCTTTGCAAGACTGCGATACACTCTTTGGGCGTGCTCTTCGATGGTATTGACTGTTCGAACCGTATAGAATGTCAGAGTACAAGATTCCTCGTCGTCGAAAAAGGCGATGGGGAATTCTTTATAAAGATAGCTTTCGAAAACACAGCACAAAAATCCATCAAAGCTGCCGTCATATTGAAAGATTACCTGCTGCCAGGACATAGCATCACCCCACAGAATCAAAAAGGGACAGTTGCTGCAGCTGGGCAGTGGGAAGCCGCCCCTGCTCTGTCAATTCCAACTGACGAACAAGCGTAGTTGCAGTGAAACGAAGCCCCTCGCGCATGCGACCGCCACAAGTGATAAAATATTGCGCACGCTTCAACACAATGCCCAATTTTTTCAGGTCGTCAAAGCGTAGAGTCGCGGCACGTCTGGCAGAGATGATCCGTTTCGCGCCGGTAGGCCCGATCCCCGGCACACGAAGTAGTGTTTCGTAATCAGCGCGCATGATCTCCACAGGAAAAAACTCCGGGTGATGGATGGCCCAACTGCATTTAGGGTCGATCAACGTGTTAAAGTTTGGCTGAGCTTCATCCAGCAATTCCTCGGCGCGAAAACCATAAAACCGCAGCAGCCAATCCGCCTGATAAAGGCGATGTTCTCGCAGCAGCGGAGGTTTTGTATCCAGACTGGGGAGCAACGAGTGTTCTACTACCGGCACATAGGCGGAGTAGAACACTCGTTTTAATTGATATCGATCGTAAAGAGACTGCGTCAGGCGCAATATGCACCGGTCGTTATCCGCAGTGGCACCGACAATCAATTGCGTGCTTTGTCCAGCGGGAGCAAACGCGGGGGCGTGCTTATACTTAACAAGTTCCTCCTTCGCTTGCAGAGCCTGATCGCGAATTTGCGCCATAGGCCGCAGAATCGCCTGTTTTGTTTTATCCGGAGCCAGCAGCTGAAGTCCCGAGTGAGAGGGAAGCTCCATGTTAACGCTGAGTCGGTCAGCCAATAGCCCCAACTGATGAACCAGCTCCGGCGCCGCACCGGGGATAGCCTTGGCGTGTATATAGCCATTGAAGCCGTAGTCTTCGCGCAATATGTGAAGTGCACGAATCATTTGCTCCATGGTGTAATCGGGGCTACGCAGCACACCGGAAGAGAGGAAGAGCCCCTCAATATAGTTGCGGCGATAAAACTGAATTGTCAGATCAGCCAGTTCTCTCGGCGTGAATGCAGTGCGCTGTGTGTCATTAGAACGGCGATTGACACAATACTTGCAGTCATATACACAATAGTTGGTCATCAGCACCTTTAACAGCGTGATACACCGGCCATCTGCCGAAAAACTATGACAGCAACCGGCAATAGAAGATGTGGTGTTGCCGATTTTTCCCGGCTGAAAGCTGCGATGTACGCCACTTGATGTGCACGCAGCGTCGTACTTGGCTGCATCTGACAGGATTGTCAGTTTATCTAGCAGCTCCATATGCCATCAGGCGGTACGACGGCTGTGAGAGCGCTCCATACGGTCAAACAGGCGCATAAGATTCACGGCAACGGAACCGGCACCCAGCAGAGTGATCATCAAACCCAAAGTAGTCATAATTATTGCCTCCTGTGGAACTTTTGTTCTATTTGCAGTATACATCGAACAAACGTTCTTGTCAATATGTAGTCGAACAAAAATTCGATTATTTTTAGAGAGCGGTTGACCGAAGCACTTTTTTGTATTAGAATAAAAACACTAATATAAAGTGAGGCAACTATGAACGACTTGCAAAAAAGGTTTATTGCGGCTCGCCAACAGGCGATTGCGCTGGAATACAGGCACCTAAATTCCCGTCAGAGGGAAGGTGTGCTGGCCACAGAAGGGCCGCTGCTTTTGCTGGCTGGTGCCGGCAGCGGAAAGACCACGGTTCTGATCAATCGCGTGGCAAATCTTCTGCGTTATGGCCGCGGCAGTGATAGCGAAGAGATTCCTGTGCCTATCAGTGTTGATGAGGTAGAATTTCTTGAACAATACGTAAGTAACCCCGATCCGGAACAGAAGCCTCTGGCGCAGTATTTGTGCGCTGTAGAGCCGGCCCGTCCTTGGGAAGTGCTGGCCATCACCTTTACCAATAAGGCGGCAGGAGAGCTTAAGGAGCGCCTGGAACGAATGCTGGGCGCCGATGCACGGGATATCTGGGCGGCGACATTCCATTCTGCGTGTGTTCGCATTTTACGCCGCGATATTGATAAGATTGGCTATGATCGCAGCTTTACGATCTATGACACCGACGACAGTAAGCGTGTGATCAAGGATGTGCTGAAAGAGCTCAACCTTGATGAGAAGTCTTTCCCTGTACGGGAAGTGCTGTCCATCATTTCCGGAGCAAAAGATAAGATGCAGTCTGCCGAAGAGTTTGCGGCTCAGGCAGAGAGCAGGGGAGACTGGCGTAAAGTTCGCATCGCCAAAGTTTATGCGATGTATAACCGCCGACTGCGAGATGCCAACGCATTGGACTTTGACGACATTATTCTCCGCACAGTGCATCTGCTGCAGCAGAGCAAGGAAACACTTGCGTACTATCAGAACAAGTTCCGCTACATTCTCATTGACGAGTATCAAGACACCAACCAGATGCAGTACATGCTGGCAAGTCTTCTGGCCGGTGGTCATGGAAATATCTGCGTAGTAGGCGATGATGACCAGAGTATTTATCGGTTCCGCGGTGCGGATATCGGAAACATTCTTAGCTTTGAAAAGCAGTATCGGAAATCCCGTGTGATTCGGCTGGAACAGAATTACCGCAGCACGCAGAATATTCTCGATGCAGCCAATGCGGTGATCCGCAATAATCAGGGGCGAAAAGGTAAGACGCTTTGGACGGAGAACGGCAGCGGCGATATAGTAACCATAAAGACGGCTTTCAATGAAGGTGACGAGGCCAACTTTGTAGTGGGCCAGATCATGATGAACTATAACCGCGGTGCCAACTGGCGCGATCACGCTATTTTATACCGTACCAACGCCCAGTCCAACGCATTGGAATATGCATTCAAGAGAAACGGCGTTCCGTATAAAGTCATTGGCGGTATGAAGTTCTTTGACCGCGCCGAAGTTAAGGATATGCTTGCCTATCTGTGCGTGATCAATAACCCGACCGATGACCTGCGCCTGCGGCGAATTATCAATGTGCCGTCCCGTAAAATCGGCGCAGCGACGATCGACAAGGCACAGAGTCTCGCCATGTCCTACGGTATACCTCTATATGATGTCTTGCGTAATGCGGAAAGCTATCCGGAGTTAAAGACAAGTGCTGCAAAGCTGATTAACTTTACAGATATGGTTGCGGAAATGCAGCGCGTGGGTCAGAATTTGGGCCTGGTGGAATTCTACGAATATGTCTGCCAGCGCACCGGCTATCTCCAGATGCTGCAGGAAAAGGATGATATGGAGAGCCGCGGTCGGTTGGAGAACGTACAGGAACTGACGTCCAGCATTTTGGCATTTCTGGAGAACGATCCGGACAATCCGACCCTTTCCGGTTTCCTGGATGAGGTGGCGTTGTACACGGATTTGGATAGTCAGAGCGATGCCGATAATTGTGTGACGCTGATGACTATGCACAGCGCGAAGGGCCTGGAGTTTCCTCATGTGTTTGTGGTTGGCATGGAAGACGGCCTTTTCCCGGGTAATCGCGCTATGGGTGAACCGGAAGAGATGGAAGAAGAGCGGCGTCTTTGCTATGTGGCTATGACACGCGCCAAGGAGAAATTAACCATGACCAACGCGCGGCAGCGTACGCTTTACGGACGTACCACGCCTGCTACAGCATCGAGATTCCTCAATGAAATTCCGGAAGCCAATCGTGAATGGCTCAGCAAGCCGGAGCCCCGTCCTACCCCTGCACGATGGGATGATTGGAGCGACGAGGGCAGCAACGTCAGTTATGTGCCCGTGCAGCAGAGCGCTAACACGCCCAGAAAGGCCATGGCTGAGGCTGGCGGAATGCGCAAGAACGCCACATCTGCCGCGCCGTTGATGAAGCTGCAGCCCGGAGAAAGCGTCAAACACGATGCATTTGGCATGGGTATGGTGCTAAGTGTACGCCCCATGGGCAATGATGCGCTGATCGAGGTCGCCTTCGATAAAGTAGGAACCAAGAAGCTGATGCTTAAGGCGGCAGGAAGCCATTTGACAAAAAGCTCTTGATTTTCCGGCCGCTCGATAGAAAAGGACGGTTCTGCTTTTGCAGAACCGTCCTTTAAATCGGAAATGTAAAAAGCCCTGTGCATTGCACAGGGCTTTTGCTTGTCCAAGGTTAGATCGCTCTGGTGACTTTACCGGAACGCAGACACCGGGTACAAACATACACATGGCGGGGCGTGCCATTGATCATTGCCTTAACGCGCTTGACATTGGGCTTCCAGGGACGATTGGAACGTCTGTGGGAATGGGAAACCTTGATACCGAAGGTTACGCCCTTGTCGCAGAATTCGCACTTAGCCATCCGTTGCACCTCCTTGCTGTGACTAACTTTAATGCTTGCATTCACAAGCATTTGATATGCTACCACAAGTAGAAGAGAAATGCAAGCATTATTTGACAAAAAAACGAAAAATTTTGTAATAAGTTTTTCGGAGGCTTTGACAAGGGAGAATTTACCAGTGAAACGGCAAGAAAGTGGTATAGAAGAAGATTTTCGCCGCCTTGAGTGTTGCGCTATGTCAGTAGATAAGTTATAATAAAGTATATTGTGCCGGACTGTGCCCATTTGCGGAATCCGACTTTCAGGAGGAAACGAATATGGAAAAAGTGAAGAGAACACCTGCCAAGCTGCATAAGTTAGTGGAGAGCTTTGGATTTGAAATCCTCAACAAGGGCCATGATTATGATACAAGGGAGATTACGATCTCGGATTTGAATCGTCCTGCGCTGCAGCTGGTTGGCTTTTATGATTATTTTGAGCCTCGCCGCATGCAGGTTTTCGGAAAAGCGGAAATGACCTTTTTGCAGGCGATGGATCCCGAGAAGCGCCGTGAGGTATTTGATCATTTTTTGCGCTGCGAGATTCCGGCACTGATCATTGCACGAAATATGGAAGTGTTTCCCGAATTGCTGGAACTGGCAGAAAAACACGGTCGCACCTTGCTGCGCACACCTTTGCAGACAGTAGAGGTGAGCAGCAATATCATTGACTATCTCAACCGCGCATTGGCACCGCAAATCGTGCGGCACGGCGTACTGATGAATATTTACGGTCAGGGCGTACTGATGCTGGGCGATTCCGGTATTGGTAAGAGCGAGACGGCCATTGAGCTGCTCAAGCGTGGACACCGGCTAGTCGCTGATGACGCAGTGGAGATCCGACAGGTGTCTAACCAATTGATCGGCACAGCTCCCGAAATCATCCGTCATTATGTGGAGATCCGTGGTGTTGGCATCATCGAAGTGCAGAAGCTCTTTGGTATGGGCGCGGTGCAGTTTGAGACAGAGATCGATCTGGTGATTCAGCTGGAGCCTTGGGTGGACGGAAAGTTCTATGACCGTCTGGGTCTTGGTGATGAGACATACACGATGATGGGCGTCTCGCTGCCGTTCCTGACGATTCCCGTCCGTCCCGGACGTAACCTTGCCGGTATCGTAGAAATTGCCACAATGAAGAACCGACAGATGCAGTATGGCGAGAATTCCGCTTTGAGCTTTATTGAACAATTCGACCGCCGTGTGGATACAATGGTCAGTCAGTCGAGGAATAACGGATGAAGTATATCGGTATCGATGTAGGTGGAACCAACTTAAAAGCAGGCCTTGTGGATGAAAACGGAGAAATTCTTTCTACCACCAGCATGAAAATAGCCCAGATCAAAGATCAGCAGATGCTTGCCGCAACAATGGCAGATATGACAAGATCGCTGGCAGAAATGGCCAATGTGCCGTTGGAGAAAATCGCCTCTGTTGGCGTGGGCGTTCCCGGAACGGTTGAGATCCGCTCCGGCTCGCTGCTTTACAGCTGCAATCTTCCGCTGCGCAATGTCCCACTGCGGCGTCTGTTTCACCAGCACCTGCGTATGCCGCTTTACATTGAAAACGATGCCAACTGTGCAGCGTTGGGCGAGTACTACGTGGGCGCCGGCCGGGAGAGTAAGCGCTTTGTGATGATCACCTTGGGAACCGGCGTGGGCGGAGGTATCGTTCACAACGGTAAGATCTTTCACGGATCCAACGGTATGGCCGGCGAAGTGGGCCATATGTCCATCGCATATGGCGGCCAGCCGTGCCCGTGCGGCCGCCGCGGCTGCTGGGAGCAATATGCTTCGGCCAGCGCACTGAAGCGCCTGACGTACGAAGCCCTTGAAAAAGCGCCTCAGAGCGGTTTGGGCCGCGTAGTAGAAGAAAATAACGGCATTGTCAGCGGCCGTTCTGCCTTTATCGCAGCACGGCAAGGTGATATCGTCGGTCAGCAGGTTTGCGATGCATATATCAGCTATCTTGCGGCCGGAATTGTAAATCTTGTGAATATTTTCCAGCCTGATGCGCTGGCAATCGGCGGTGGTGTCAGTAACGAAGATGACGAAAGCCTGCTGATTCCGCTGCGAGAAGCTGTCGAGAAAGAATCTATTCCCTGCAGCCGGGAAAAACGAACCCATATTGTCAAGGCAGAACTTGGCAATCAGGCCGGCATTATCGGCGCGGCATTATTGGGAAAGAAGAAGCGTTTCATATAATTTGGGAGGAACAACGATGCTCTGGTACGAGAGTTTTGATGAAATAATGGCTCGCGAGGCACCGGATGTCCGTGTGGAACGGGATGTACCTATGCAGAAGCACACATCCTTCCGTATCGGCGGTCCGGCCCGGCGTATGGCTTTCCCTGAAAGCAGGGAACATCTGACGGCAACGATGGCTATCGCGGCTGCCTGCGGCATTCAGCCGTTTGTAGTAGGCAAAGGTACCAATCTGCTGATCTGTGACGAGGGCCTTGACACGCTGGTGATCAAGACCGACGGCATGACGGCGATCCGTCAGTTGGATGAAGTAACCATAGAAGCAGAAGCCGGCATTTCGCTGGCCCGTATGGCAGTATTTGCCCAGCAGCTGGGCCTTTCCGGTTTGGAATTTGCACACGGTATTCCAGGCAGCTTGGGCGGCGCCATTTTTATGAATGCCGGTGCCTACGGCGGCGAGATGAAAGATGTGGTGACAGAAATCACAGCCCTGTTTCCGGACGGTGTGCGTACACTGACCGCACAGGAAGCCCAGTTGAGCTATCGTCACAGTATTTTTGCCGATACCGATGCTGTGGTTTTGGGTGTTGTTGTACGCCTGACAAAAGACGATCCTTCTGCCATTCGCGAGCGTATGGATGACTTGATGGCGCGCCGTAAGAAAACGCAGCCGTTGGAGTATCCCAGTGCAGGAAGCACTTTCAAACGCCCTGTGGGCAATTTTGCCGGAACGCTGATCGAACAGACCGGTCTGAAAGGATTGACGGTGGGCGGCGCGCAAGTCAGCCAGAAACACGCCGGTTTTGTAATTAACGTTGGGGGAGCAACTGCTGCCGATGTGATGGAACTGGTGGCGCAAGTTCAAGAGCGAGTCTATCAGGCATCGGGTGTGCAGCTGGAACCTGAAGTTCGTATTATCCGCTAAGAGGAGAACGGAATGGAAATTCTAATCATATCCGGCCTGTCGGGCAGTGGAAAAAGTAAAGCTGCCTCTTATCTGGAGGATATCGGATATTATATCGTAGATAATCTGCCGGCCGAAATGATGGTGAAGTTTGCAGAATTTTGCGCCGGATCCAGTGGACGGTACAACCGTGTGGCACTGGTATATGATGTGCGTGCCGGCGAACCCTTTGACCTGCTGATTGACACGCTGGAGCGGATGAAAAGCAGCGGAGTCAACTGCAAAATGCTGTTTTTGGAAGCTGCAACGCAGACAATCATCAACCGCTACAAAGAAACACGGCGGATTCATCCGCTGGCCACGCAGGGACTCAGCGTCGAGCAAGCTGTGGCCAAAGAGCGCGAAATGATGCGCCCTGTCCGGGATCATGCTGATTTTGTGCTGGATTCTACTTCGTTTTCTACCGCCAAACTGCGCAGCGAGCTACTGGGACTGTTCGGCGACCAAAAGGACAGAGTGGGGCTGCACGTAAATGTGCTGTCGTTCGGATTCAAGCACGGTATTCCCATCGAGGCAGACTTGGTGTTTGATGTGCGCTTCATGCCAAACCCTTATTATGTGGCAGAACTGAAGCAGCAGACCGGCCTTGATGCGCCGGTGCGTGATTTCGTTTTGGGCTTTCAGCAGACGCAAGACTTTTTAGGGCAGCTTAAACAAATGCTGGGCCATTTACTTCCGTTGTATAAGGAAGAGGGAAAAACCGTTTTGGTAATCGCGATTGGTTGCACCGGTGGTCATCACCGATCCGTAGCTGTTGCCCATGAGGTGTCTGAATTCATTATGAAAGAAGGTTATCCGGTCACGGAAAACCACAGGGACATATCCCGCTAAAGGAGGCGGAACATGGAGCGTTTTGTATATCAGGTTGCGCCGGAGCACGGCGCAAAAGTAGTGGCTATTGGCGGTGGAACGGGTCTGTCCACCATGCTGCGCGGCCTGAAGTTATATACCAAAAATCTGACGGCCATCGTCACGGTTGCCGATGATGGCGGCGGCAGCGGTGTGCTGCGTCAGGAGATGGGAATGCCGCCACCGGGCGATATCCGACACTGCATGGAGGCTCTGGCAAACGTAGAACCTCTGATGGGACAACTGCTGCAGTACCGTTTCAAAGAGGGCGGTCTGGCAGGGCAGAGCTTTGGTAATTTGATTCTGGCGGCGTTGAACGGAATCATGCCTACGTTTGATCAGGCTGTGGAAGGCATGAGTCAGGTTCTGGCCATCACCGGAAGAATCTTGCCGGTTACCACAGAAAACGTTCTGCTGGAGGCTGAATTCGAAAACGGAACCACTGTACTGGGCGAAAGCCGCATCTGCCAATTTAAAAAACAGCAAAATTGCCGCATCCATCACGTCCGGTTGCAGCCGGAATTTCCGCAGGCGCTTCCTGCTGCCATTAAGGCCATCGAGGAAGCGGAGATGATCGTTTTTGCACCCGGCAGCCTCTATACCAGCATTATTCCCAATTTGCTGGTAGACGGTATAACAGAGGCGATCCAACGCAGCAGCGCACTGAAGGTATACGCCTGCAACATCATGACAGAACCGGGCGAAACGGAAGGTTATCGTGTTTCAGATCATATCCAAGCGCTGTTCTGTCATTCCTATCAGGGGCTTTTTAATCTGTGTCTGGCAAATAATGCAGAAATTCCGCAGGCAGTGTTGCAGCGTTATCAGCAGGAGGGAGCAGAGACGATTCTGTGCGATAAGGCAAGCTGCGAGAATCTGGGGGTAGAGATTATTGCCCGTCCTGTTGCAGCTGTTGAAAACGGCTTTGTGCGCCATAACCCGGGTCATTTGGCGCGTGAACTGATGTCTCTGCACGCCGAACGAACGATCCGCGTGGTGGACAAGAAAAAAACGTACTATCAACGTGAAGAGTAAAAAGGAGAAAGGGCATGCATTCGTTTGCCTATAGAGTAAAAAGTGAATTGTGCCGTTTGCATGTGCAGCGGCCCTGCTGCGCAAAAGCTGAGGCGTATGGCGTACTGCTGTACTGCAACACGTTCAGCAACCGTGAAATTCGCATCATAACGGAAAACCCTGAGTTTTCCGCTCGTTTGCCGCGATTATTTAAGCGTGCGTTTGACCTGAAATTTGACCGCTTGCCGGAAGATAACAACAATCACGGAAAGCTTGTATTTCAGATCAGCGAACCGGAGAAGCTGGAGAAGATCATTCATCAATTAGGATATGATCTCAAACAAAATTTGGCGATGCACGTTAACTTCGGCATTTTGGAAGATGAGTGCTGCCGTGCAGCTTTTCTGCGTGGTGCGTTTCTGGCCGGCGGCAGTGTGACCGATCCGGAGAAGCGGTACCATCTGGAGCTGACAACCTCTCACGCGCAGGCCAGTCGCGAAATGTCGGCGCTTCTTACTGAGATGGGGTTCTCGCCTCGCAGCGTGATGCGAACAGGAAACAGCGTTACCTATTTCAAGCAGTGTGAGCACATTGAAGATATCCTGACTACCATCGGTGCCCCGGCGGCAGCGGTGGAGATGATGACCACCAAGCTGGAAAAAGAAATGGTCAACAACGCCAATCGCGCCATGAACTGCGATATTGCCAACGTGAATAAGACACTGGACGCAGCGCAGGAACAGTGCGAAGCGATCGAAATTTTGATGGATGCCGGACGGCTGGAACTGCTGCCCAAGCAGATCAAAGAAACGGCTATGCTGCGTTTGCAGCATCCGGAACTGTCGCTGACACAGCTGGCCGAGTACTGTGTACCGCCGGTAACAAAATCTTGTATTAACCACAGAATGAGAAAAATTATGGAGATTGCGAGGGATTTAGATGAATAAATTGGAGCGTTGCCGTCTGGCTATGGAATACCACCAGCGTGGTTTTAACTGCGGCCAGAGTGTGCTGGAAGCATTTCGTGATAAAATCAGCCTGAGTGAGGATCAGTGCCGCAGCATTGGCACCGGTTTGGGCGGCGGTTTCCGCTACGGCGGCATTTGCGGCGCTGCCAGCGGTGCAGTGCTGGTACTGGGTATGCTGTATCCCCATAACGAGGAAAGCGCTGCCCAGAAGGCACAGACCGCCAAGCTGGTAAAAGAACTGATGGACCGCTTTGCCGGTCAGTTTAACGACAAAACCGATTGCCGCGATCTGTTGCAGGAAAAGAATCTGCAGGCCGTGCCCGAAGTTGCTCAGCTGGGCGCTACCAAGCATTGCGAAACGCTGATTATTTCCTCTGTGGCAATTTTGTATGATTATCTGGAAGAGCTGAATAAGGAGTAATATTATGTCCTTTGCGCATTTGCACGTCCATACGGAATACAGTCTCCTGGACGGCGCGTGCCGCATCCGGGACCTTGCCAAGCGCGTCAAAGAGCTGGGTCAGACGGCGGTTGCCATTACTGACCACGGTGCAATGTACGGTGCCATCGACTTCTATCGAGCCTGCAAAGCAGAGGGAATTCACCCTGTGATCGGCTGCGAGGTCTATGTGGCTGCCCGTGGCCGCAAAGACAAGATCCATGAGTTTGATGCCGAGTCGCGTCATCTGGTGCTGTTGTGCCGCAACGAAACGGGTTACCGCAACCTGTCTTATATGGTCAGTCAGGCCTATGTGGAGGGTTTTTATATTAAGCCCCGCATCGACCTGGAGCTTTTGCGCACCCATTCCGAGGGCTTAATCGGACTTTCCGCCTGCTTGGCAGGTGAAATTCCCAAGCGTATTATGAACGGCAACTACGAAGGTGCTCGCGAATACGCACTGATGATGCAGGAGATCTTTGGTGAAGGGAACTTCTATCTGGAGCTTCAGGATCATGGCATCAGCGAGCAGCGTGAAGTCAACCACGCACTGCTGCGTCTGCATCAGGAAACGGGTATCCCGTTGGTTGCTACCAATGACGCCCATTATCTGCGTAAGGAAGACGCCGAAAGCCATGATGTGCTGCTGTGCATCCAAACGGGCAAAACGGTAGATGACGCCAACCGCATGCGCTATGAGCCGCAGAACTTCTATTTGCGCTCCACGGAGGAAATGGAAGAGCTGTTTCATGGCTATCCCGACGCAGTGGAGAACACGCAGCGCATCGCCGATCGCTGTCAGTTCGATTTTACGTTCGGCAAATACCACTTACCGGAATTCAAATTGCCTCCCGGCTACGATTCACCGTCTTATCTGCGCAAGCTTTGCGAAGAAGGCTTTTTGGAGCGCTACGGCACAGATAGGGAAGAGTACCGTCAGCAGCTGGAATATGAGATGGACATGATCGGGAAGATGGGCTTCACCGATTATTTCCTGATCGTCTCCGACTTTGTGCGCTACGCCAAGAGCATCGGCATCCCTGTGGGCCCCGGTCGTGGCAGCGCAGCAGGCAGCATGGTTTCCTACTGCCTGCATATCACCGATATCGACCCCATGGAGTATAGCCTCTATTTTGAGCGCTTTTTGAACCCCGAGCGCGTGTCCATGCCCGATATCGATATGGACTTCGGCGACACGCGCCGCAGCGAAGTGGTGGACTATGTGCGCCGCAAGTACGGTGATGACCACGTAGCGCAAATCGTCACCTTTGGCACCATGGCTGCCCGTGGCGCGATCCGCGACGTGGGAAGAGTGCTGAACATCCCTTATGCGGAAGTGGATGCCGTGGCCAAACTGGTGCCGGCTACGCTTCACATCACGTTGGATGATGCGTTGCGTCTGAGCAAGCAGCTTGCCGACCTCTACGAGGCTGATGAGAAAGTGCGTCGCCTGATTGATATGGCTCGCGCTGTGGAGGGCATGCCTCGCCACGCATCGACGCACGCTGCAGGCGTGGTGATTACCAAGCGCCCTGTCTATGAATATGTGCCGCTGGCGCGCAATGACGAGTCCATGGTTTGTCAATATACCATGGTGACGTTGGAGGAATTGGGCCTTTTGAAGATGGACTTTCTGGGCCTTCGCAACCTGACGGTGCTGGATGATGCCGTGAAGATGGTGCGGCGCAGCCAGCCCGACTTCACGCTGGATTCCATTCCTATGGATGACGAGGCAACCTTTGCCATGCTGACTCAAGGGCGTACTTCCGGTGTGTTCCAGATGGAATCCACCGGCATGACCGGCGTGTGTCTTGGATTGAAGCCCCATAATATTGAAGACATCACCGCTATCATCGCCCTTTACCGTCCCGGCCCGATGGAATCCATTCCGCGATTTATTGCCTGCAAGCATGATCCGCGACTCATTTCTTATAAACACCCTGCATTGGAACCGATCCTCTCCGTTACTTACGGATGTATCGTCTATCAGGAGCAGGTCATCGAAATCTTCCGCAAGCTGGGCGGATACAGTCTGGGACAAGCTGATATGGTGCGCCGTGCCATTTCCAAAAAGAAGGCAAAAGAAATCGAGAAAGAGCGGAAGACTTTTGTTTACGGTGACAAGGAAAGAGGCATTACAGGCTGTATCGCCAATGGAATTTCTGAAGAAATTGCTCAGGGGATATACGACGAGATCTACGACTTCGCAAACTACGCCTTCAACAAGGCACATGCAGTGAGCTATGCCGTCGTAGCCTATCAGACAGCCTACTTTAAGTGCCACTATACCCGTGAATATATGGCGGCACTCCTGACCAGTGTGCTGGACAACTCCGACAAGGTGGCTGAATACATCGCAGAATGCAAGGAATGCAAGATTGCACTGTTGCCGCCGAATGTAAACCAGTCTTACGACCGTTTCACAGTTGAAGAAGGCGGTATCCGCTTTGGTCTCGTGGCCATCAAGAATATCGGCCGCGGATTCATTCACTCCCTTGTTCGCGAGCGGCAGCAGGGAGGAGCTTTTACCTCTTTCCAGGATTTCTGTGAGCGGATGTTTGACTGCAGCGATATGAACAAGCGCGCTGTGGAAAATCTGATTCGTAGCGGTGCCTTTGACTGTCTGGGTGCACGTCGCTCGCAGCTGATGGCGGTATATGAGACGGTTCTGGATTCTATCGCCTCCAGCCGCCGCCAGAATGTAGAAGGCCAGCTGGACTTCTTCGGTATGGCCATGACTTCCGGAGGCGGCAGTCACTCCCGTATTCAGTTGCCGGATATACCGGAATACACCACCACGGAGCGGATGTTCATGGAAAAGGAGACCACCGGCCTGTATCTTTCCGGTCATCCCATGAGTGATTACCGGGACGCTGCCCGTCGCGCCGGTGCGGCTTCCATTCAGGCTGTATTGGCAGACTTTGCGGATGAAGATGGCCCCAAGCGGTTTGCTGACGGCCAAAACATCACCATCGCCGGCGTTGTCACTTCCAGCAAGACACGCACAACCAAAAACAATACGCTGATGGCCTATGTTATGGTAGAGGACGAGTTGGCAAGCATGGAACTGCTGTGCTTCAACCGCGTCATCGAGCAGTGCGGCAGCTATATGCAGGTCAACACACCCGTACTGGTGAAGGGCCGACTGTCGGTGCGCGATGAGAAACCGCCCCAAATCATGTGCGATTCGATCTATCCGCTGCGCAATGATATGCCTGTTGAGAAGCCAAAGGCGGCAAAAATCGCCCCAAGCGGCGAGACAGCAATCTATCTGCGCATACCCAGCGTAGATAGCGAGGCATTCCGCCACATCAAGCTGGTCATGACCATGTTCGAAGGTGAGACTCCTGTAAAGATCCGTGTGGCCGACACGGGAAAGCTTTTAGGTACCAAATGTCTCTGCCATCCGGCGTTCCTCGAAGAGTGTCGTGAGTGGTTGGGCGACGAGAATGTTGTGGTAAAAGGATAATAAAAAAGGACGCTGTTTTCACAGCGCCCTTTTTTATTAAATCATCAAGATATTGTAACTTGCGCATTGTGTCCAACGACACAGACATAGGTTTTGCCAACACCCAGAGAAAAGTGTGTGCCATCGGGAAGGGTATAGGTAAACGGATCTTCCATCGTTTCTTTGTGCCAAGTGATCTCGGTAGCCTTACCGCCGCAGATATACATGCCCGTATCGCTGCCTTGCACATCAATGACCATATGGCCGGAGGAATCACCGCTGTTATAGACGGTAGTACGCAGAATCAGCAAGTTGGTCACGCCGACCTGCTCACCGGTGTTGCCGTCAATGTAGGCATCACCATATTGACCGATCATATAAAGACCCGTCTGGGGATCATAAGTAAAAGTGCCGGTTTTGTAGCTGGAAAAGCGAACAGAGATGTCCGTAGCGTTGATGTCGCTGTAAGGCGTACCGTCTTCAACATAGGTGAAGGGATACTCGAAATCTTCGCTGTGCTTACGCTCCCAGCCGTGCTCGGTGAAGTAGCTCTCCAACCGTTCGCCGCTGGTCATCAGCGTGTGCTCCCAGGCTTTGGTTTTCAGCCGCTCTTCATCGCGCCAAAAACAATCCCAGTCGCCTTCGTCGATGTCGTCCATATCCAGATCATAGATCATCCACATGGCTTCAGCACTGCCACCGGCATGAACATAGATGGCTTCCATTCCCAGTACCGTTTCAACAAAATAGGGACGGGCACTGCGAGTCGAACCGATGGTTCCAACATCCGTCAACTCCTGAAAGAAGCCCACCATACGGGTAATGCCGCCTTCGACATTGTACTCAAAAATAATATCCGCGTCAGCAACGCCGTGCTGCGGCATCGCCAGATGGATATTATTCAGCATACAGGCGATCGGACGGTTATTCGCGGCATCCGGATTCTTCAAGGGTTCACCGGTCAGCGGATTCTTAACGGTTGTATCAACCGTTTGCTCAGGAACCACCGCAACAATTTGATCAGGCAGAAGCTCAGGGTTTTCCCACCGGTCACAGCCGGTGCAAAGCAGCAGCATGACTGCCGCGAGAATCATGGTCATCAACTTTTTCAAAGGTAAGACTCCTTCTGTGAAAATCTGACATTTAGCATAGCAGATTAACGCAGGAAATGCAATTGCAGCAGATGGAAAATTTGCATTTGGCCCTGTACAAAATACGAAAAATTTCTTATAATAGATGAGAAATGAGGTGAACGGGATGAGTGTTGGATTTATTCGTGACAAACTGGAAATTAAGTTCCTAATTCTCTATATTGCCGCCCGTGTGTCCGAGCCTATACCTTTGGCAGAGCTACAGGAACTGACAATGTGCGATGACGGCATTGATTATTTTGATTTTGCCGAATGTTTGAATGATCTGGTTAACACGGAACATCTGCGTCTGACAAACGAGCAATACTGCATTACACCCAAAGGTTTACGCAACAGCGAAATCTGCGAATCCAGCTTGCCCTATTCGGTGAGAATCCGTGCTGACAAGAATATTGCCGCCTATCACAAGCTTCTCTTGCGACGCAATCAGGTACAAAGCCGCGTTGTAGAGCGCGACAACGGCAGTTATACCGTGATGCTGTATCTGCGTGACGATGTGGATGAGATCATGGAGCTGGACTTTGTGGTTGCTACCGAGGAAATGGCAAAAGACTTGGCGGAGCGGTTCAAGAAAAACCCGGAGAAAATCTATTCCGGTGTGCTCAACGCACTCTACGGGCAGTAATAATTCGATCAAAAGAAAAACCCTTTGCGCTATTTGGCGCGAAGGGTTTTTTGCATATTCCGAACAGGTGAATCATATGGTGAACTATCATTCACCGGAGGGACAAAGATCATGGAGGAAAGATATGCCATCGAACGGTATGAGCAGGCTGCATCATTGCTTCCTTTGCGCTGGCGAAAAACAGCGCTGCAGATTGCAGATTGGCAAAAGGTGGCAGCAGAGGAGCTGCGACTTCGAACAGGACAACCCATCACCGTGCTTCTGCCGGAGGGAGAGCAATTTGTGCAGCAGGAGACACCGCGCATGATCGTAGAGCAGAGAGATCTGGAACAGCTCTGCGACATTGTGACAGAGTATTCCCGATATGCTGCCTGCCAGACCATCAGCGCGGGGTATCTGAGTGCAAAAGGAGGATTCCGCGTAGGCATCTGTGGCAGCGCGGTGATGCACGAGGGCAGAGTCAGCAATTTGCGAGACCTGTCATCTGCCGTCATCCGTATCAGCCGTGAGCGAATCGGCCTTGCCGAAGAGGTTATAACGCAACTGAGGGAAGAGGGGAGCTTTCCCAATACGCTCATCTATTCGGCGCCGGGGCTTGGGAAAACAACGCTGCTGCGAGATATGATCCGATGCTTATCAGATGGAAGCCAAAGTATGCCGTCCCACCGTGTAGCGCTGGCAGACGAGAGAGGGGAAATAGCCGTCATGTATCAGGGCGTAGCCCAGATGTCGGTGGGACGTTATACCGATGTGCTGGATGGCTGTCCTAAGTCACAGGCAATTCCCATTTTACTGCGCGCGGCCAATCCGCAGATTTTGGCTGTCGATGAGATTACGCAGCAGGAGGACTTGCGTGAGATCGTTCACGCAGCCAACTGCGGTGTATCGCTTTTAGCAACCATCCACGCAGGAACCCGGGAGGAGCTGACAAGAAAGCCACTCTTTCGTCAACTGCTGGAGATGGGTGTATTTTCTCACGCAGTGGCCATTCGAACGGTTGACAGAATAAGGGAATATGAGGTGCACCGACTGTGAGTGGGAAGTTATTCGGCGTCGCACTGATTGTTATCGGCGGTTGGTTCATCTGCCGCGGACGGATCCGCGAGGCTAGAGAGCAAACACAGCTGATGTATGAGCTGGCAGCCGCCTTGGAACGCATGGAAGGCATGATCCGGTGGCAGAATTTGCCTATCACAAGAGTGCTGGAGGCTGAAAGCAACCGCGAGCCTTGTGGGAAGTATTTTGAGAAAGTGCGAAATTACATGAAAAGCGGATTAGCTTTACAAGAAGCGTGGTGTCAGTCTTTTTCGCGGTTAGAAGATAGCGTTGACAGTGAGTTGATGTGCCGGATGGATTTACTGGGTGACGCGCAGCAGGTTACAGGCGCACTTCGTCTGATGGTAGAAGACCTGCGCATTCGCGCCGCAGAACGTGCATCACATCAGGCAGAACAGGAACGCCTTTGCATCGCGGTGAGCGGATGCTTAACCGCAGTCTTGGTGATTGTTTTAATTTGAGGACAAAAAATGGACGTCGATTTGATTTTTAAAATAGCAGCAATCGGAATTCTGGTTGCGGTGCTCAATCAAGTGCTGGTTCGCAGCGGCAGGGAGGAGCAGGCGATGATGACAACATTGGCCGGACTTGTCGTAGTACTGATGATGCTGGTGCGCCAGATCAGCGACTTATTTGATCTGATCAAAGCGCTTTTTTCACTGTGATGGAATCGGTATTAAAAGGGGCAGCGATCTGCCTCATCGGTGGTATTCTCGCCACACTTCTCAAGAAAAAAACACCGGAACTTGCCACAGTGCTTTCCATAGCGGTAGTGGTGGTTGTCGGTTGGCAAATTGCAGAAAATATACGCGCCGTAACAGAGGTGATCGGGACCTTGTCGCAGTTGGATTACCTTCCCGGTGACTTGTTTGCACCTTTGATGAAAACGGTTGCTATTGCTTTGGTCAGCAGAATTGGTGGCGATCTGTGTAAGGATGCCGGTGAGAATGCATTGGCATCTATGTTGGAAATATGTGGGTCGTTTGGCGCAATCGCCGTTTCGATTCCCTTGTTTATGGCGGCCTGGGACATGCTGCAATCCATATTATGAAGCGTTTATTGATTTTTATCTATCTGATAACTTGTGTGGCTGTGCTGTGTGTGCAGCCGGTATATGCGCTGCCGAAAGAATTCAGCGAAGCACTGCCGTCCGATGCAGAAGAATTGATCGAAGAGGCTTTTGACGGCAGTCAGGAGCAATCATTAGAACGGGGACTGACTCTCCTGTGGGATAAAGGCCGCCAGATGTTGCACAAGTTGCTCTCACAGCAAATCGGCGGCACCATTCTGCTCCTGTGCGCAGTTTTGCTGTGTGCGTTGGCAGAAGACTGCTGCAAAGCTTCCGATAGCAGCATACCGATGTCTTTGGTGCCGGTGGCAGGATCCATCGCCGTGACAATGATCGCTGCCGGTGACATCCGTGCGCTGATGGGAGTGGGGATGGAGGCCATCGATACGCTCGATACGTTCTCCAAAGCATTGCTGCCAACTTTGATGGCGGCAGTGGCGGCAGGCGGCGGAGCGATATCAGCAGGTGTAAGACATGTCGCGGCAGTCTTCTTTACTGATCTATTTATTTCGCTGATACGAAAGCTTCTGCTGCCGATGGTATATATCTATATCGCCATCATTGCTGCCAATGCACTGGTGCCGGAACGGAAAATTCGTAGTATCGCCAAGGCAATCCGAAAAGGGGCCACGTGGATTCTCTGTGGGGCATTGATGTTGTACACAGGTTATCTGTCTTTAAGTGGTACGGTAACATCTTCCGCAGATGCGTTGACAGTACAATTGACCCGCTCCGCCATGGGCGCGGTGCCGATTGTCGGCAGTATCATTTCCGGCGCTGCCGACACTGTACTGCACGGTGCCGCTATTTTGAAAAGTACCGTCGGTATTGCCGGAACTTTGTCTGTATTGGCTGTGTGTCTTACCCCGTTTTTGAGTCTGGCAGTGCAATACCTTCTTTATAAAGCCGCCGCCTTTCTGGCCGGTGCATTAAGTTCTCCCTATCTGGTGGAGTTGATTGACGATTTAGGAAACGCCTTTGGCCTGATTCTTGGCATGACAGGCGCTTGCGCTGTACTTCTATTGATTTCGACGGTCAGCGCGGTTTTGGTGGCAACAACATGATGGATACAATTCGCCAATGGCTGTGGGGCGTCATCACAGCGTCCGTTTTCCTGACAATCTTGGAGGGGCTTATACCAAAAGGCGCCATACGGGGAATTGCCAAAACAACCGGGGGCTTGGCGATGGTATTGGTTATGCTGCAGCCGATTATCACGGTCGATTTTGAGGAATGGGACTGGAAATTCAGCGACTATCAATCGCAGATCGACTCGGAAATCGATAGCTATCGCACAGAATATCAGGTTCAGATGGAATCTATCATAGAGGAGGAACTAAGCGCATACATATCAAAAAAGACGGAGCAGATGGGAATCAGCTGCCGCATAACGGTAATTACCGAGACGGTCGATCATGTGCCAAAAGTCAAGGCAATCCAATTATCCGGCACTAAAAATGAAGAGCTAGCCGTCTGGCTGGAAGATACGCTGGGGATCGATCAGACACAACAATATTGGGAGGAAACCGAATGAATATACCGTTAAATCGCGAAAAGGCAGCGCTGCTGTGGAACAAATATCGCTGGGTCGTGATTATCATCTCGGCAGGCTTATTGTTGATGCTGATTCCTGGTTCTTCAGAGGACACTGCCGACGAAATATCGCAGCAGAACGGGGAGGCCTTTTCCTTGACAGACACCGAAGCGCGCATGGAGGCGATTCTAAGCCGAGTCGAAGGTGCCGGAAAGCTGCAGCTGATGCTGACACTTAAAAGTGGGGCAACTTTGCAGTTGGCAGAGGATGTTGACAAAGAGGCAGACGGCAGCGAAACACAAACCCAACGCAAAACAGTAACCATCAATCGCGGAAGCGGCTATGAAGATATCGTTGTCACACAACAGGTTTATCCCGTTTATCAGGGCGCGTTGGTGGTGTGTCAAGGCGCAGACAACGCCCGTGTCCGTCTGGCACTGATAGAGGCTGTGGCAGCGCTGACAGGATTAAGCAGCGATAAAATATCAATCGTTAAGTGGAATTCATAATTGGGAGGACTGGGAATGAAGCAGATTTGGAAAAAACGAGCAGTTGCGGCAGCGGTGCTGGTATTTGTTGGGGCCGCCGTCTACCTGAACTGGAGATACAGCGACAATGTCAGTAATCAATCCAAAGTCTTAGGGCAGTCGACGCTGGTTAATTCGCAGGATGACAGTTCGGAGTTCAATAGCGTCGAAGTGGCAGGTAATGATTATTTCGCCACAGCAAGGCTGAGTCGGAAACAGGCGCGCGACAGTGCCATCAACATGCTGAAAGAAGCCGAAATCGATGAAAATGCGGAGCAGAGCGTACTGAACGAAGCGTCCGAAGCGCTGCAGGTATTGGCGGCTTATACTGTCGCAGAAGCGCAGATCGAAAGTCTTGTCACCGCGAAGGGATATGCCGACTGCGTAACGTTTATGGGTGCCGACAGCGTCAGCGTTGTTGTGTCTGATGACGACGGGCTGGATGCGGCAGATGTGGCGCGTATCAAAGATATTGTTATCAGTGAAACAAATTATACCGCCGATCAGATTAAGATCATGGAAGCAAATTAATAGTTGTATTTTTCGGATGGAAATGTTATACTAACCATAATTGCAATGTAAATTATGAGTTAGGAGAATTTCCAACTATGGCTGATAACAAAGAATATATGACCCATCAGGACAGCATGGGAACGATCCAGATTTCCGAAGACGTGGTTGCTGCTATCGCTACGACTACCGCATCCGAGGTGGACGGCGTGGGCGGCTTGATGAATGCCAATATGTCCGACTATCTGGGCGGCAAGAAACTGTCTGCCAAGGGTGTTCGCGTTGAGATGATCGAAGGCGCAATTGTGGTGCACATGTTTATCATGATCCGCTACGGTCATGCTGTTGCCGATGTTGCCGGCAAGGTTCAAAACAGTGTATATGCTGCACTGCAGGATATGACCGGTTTTGAAGTAAAAGCAGTAAATGTCCACGTCGGTGGCATTTGCTTTGAATAAGCGTTGATCGATTCGAGAGAGAGAAGGACTGACCATGACACGCAATACCGCAAGAGAGATCGCCACGCATCTGGCATATGAGTTGAGTTTTACCGAATTACCCGTTTCTGCGTTTCTGGATGCTCGCTTGTCCCATGAAAATTTTGAGGCACTGGCTCAGGAATGCGAAGTGTATAACGATGCACCCAACACAAAGCAAGTTCAGTATATTCGCCGTCTGGTTGCCGGCGTAGCCGAGCATGCAGCAGAATTGGACACTTACATCGAAAAGTACGCACAGGGTTGGCGTTTTGAGCGTATTTCTCTGGTGGCTTCCGCTATCATGCGCGTAGCCATGTATGAGATCCTCTACATGCCCGATATTCCCAATGGCGTTGCCATCAACGAGGCAGTAGAGATCGCCAAGAAGTACGAGAGCCCCGAAGTAGTTCGTTTTATGAACGGTATTTTGGGCAGCTTCCTGCGCGAGGAAGTAAAATAATGATCCATCGGCAGGCAGAGCTTTGGCTCTGCCTGTTTGACCATAAGGAGCTGTTTTTCTATGGCCCAACAACACGTCTACGAAGTAACCGAAATCAATCAATATATCAAGAACATTTTGGAAGGTGTGCCCGAGCTGGGTGATCTTCTGATCCGAGGAGAACTCTCCAACTACAAGATTTACCCTTCGGGGCACCACTATTTCACGTTGAAAGACAGCCAGGGAGCTTTGCGCAGCGTGATGTTCAAGGGCGCCGCCATGAAACTGAAGTTCCGGCCGGAAAACGGCATGAAGGTCATTGCCTCCGGTCGAATCAGTGTTTTTCCCCGGGACGGCGCTTATCAGCTCTATTGCACCAGCCTTTCGGCAGACGGCATCGGTGACCTGCATGTTGCTTTTGAGCAGTTAAAGGAAAAACTGTATCACGAAGGCCTTTTTGATGCGGCACATAAAAAACCGTTGCCGCCTTTTCCGCAGCGGATCGCCATTATCACCAGCTCGGCAGGTGCTGCGGTGCACGATATGATCCGCATTCTGCGCCGGCGCTATCCTATTGCCAAAGTTCTCTTGCTGCCGGTACGGGTGCAGGGTGTGGAAGCTCCCCCTGAAATTGTGGGCGCAATCCGCTATGCCAACCGTTGGAATCTGGCCGATGTGATTATCACCGGTCGCGGTGGCGGTTCGATTGAAGATCTGTGGGCGTTCAATGATGAGCGCGTGGCACGGGCGATCTATGAATCGGAGATTCCGGTTATTTCCGCAGTGGGCCACGAGCCGGATGTGACCATTTCCGATTTCGTGGCGGACCGCAGAGCATCCACACCGTCCAACGCGGCAGAGATTGCTGTTCCTGATATGACAGAGCTGCTGCGCGGTCTGCAAAACGCAGAGAACCGGCTGACTCAGTCTGAGCTGAATTTGTTGGAACGGGAAAACCAGCGCTTGCGCAATTTGTCACATAAACGCGCATTGACGGATCCTACTGCATTTTTGCAGGACAAAAAGATGTGTCTGGATTTTATTCAGCAAAAGCTGGGAAATGCCGCGCGGCAAACATTGGAAGCTGACAGCAGACGCTTTGCGCAGTTGACGGCAAAACTGGACGCCATGAGTCCGTTGAAGGTTCTGGGGCGCGGTTATGCCATGGTGCAGAACGAGGAAGGGGCGGTACTGCGTACAGCCCAGCAAGTTGGCATAGGAGAATTGGTACATGTGCGGCTGGGTGAAGGAACGCTGCACTGTACGGTAAAGGATAAGGGTGAATAATATGAGTGAAATGACCTTTGAGCAGAAAATGGCCCGTCTGGAAGAGATCGTTGCCCGTTTGGAAAAGGGTGATGCACAACTGGGCGATTCGCTGGCTCTCTTTGAGGAAGGAACACGCCTGGTGTCTGCCTGTCGCGCAGAATTGGATAAAGCCGAGCAGCAGGTGGTAAAGCTGATGAAGGGTGCCGACGGAGCGCCTGTTGAATCCGACTTTGTAAGCGAGGACTGAGATATGGACTATTCATCTCGCTACGCCGCTTATCAGGCAGCCATTGAGGAATATTTAGATCAGCTCTTCCGACAAGAGAAACCTTACGGAAAGCTGTTTGAATCGATCCGCTACAGTATTTTAGCTGGCGGCAAGCGAATTCGTCCTGTGCTGACGCTGGAATTTGCTCGTTTAGGCGGTATTGATTGGCATCTGGCGCTGCCTTATGCCTGTGCCTTGGAACTGGTACATAATTATTCTCTGATTCATGACGACCTGCCTTGCATGGACGATGACGACCTGCGACGGGGAAAACCCACCAACCACAAGGTATTCGGTGAAACCGTTGCAGTCCTCGCAGGAGACGCGCTGCAGCCTGAGGCATTCCGCCTGATGGCGCAGGCCGCCGGCTTGAGTGCCGGCAGCCGCATTAATGCGGTAGAGGTGTTGGCAAAAGCAGCAGGTGCTGACGGCATGGTTGGCGGTCAAATACTTGACACGGTTTGCAACGTGCAGGATGAAAAATTGCTGACGCTACTGCATCAGCTCAAGACCGGCGCAATGATCTCCGCGGCAGCGGAACTGGGCTGCGTGGCGGCTGAAATGGATGCGCAAAAACGGGCACAGGCGGTTGAATATGCTTCACAGCTGGGTCTGGCGTTTCAAATCCGCGATGACATGCTGGATGTTATGGGTGACGAATCGGTGTTTGGCAAGCCCATTGGTTCGGACAGGGAAGAAGGGAAGGTTACCTTTGTTGACCTGAGAGGACTGGATGGCTGCGCCGCACTGGTGGATCAGTGCACCAGCAGAGCCAAAGCGGCCATTGCCGACTGGGAAGACTGCGAATTCCTGTTAGAACTGGCGGATCAAATGATTGGTCGCACAAAGTAAATAGCGAAGCACCTGTCCTGTTGTCCGGGCAGGTGCTTTTATATTAGAATTACACTGTATATACAGAATATGTTGCATATGGCAGTTGAAAATCCAATGAGAATGTGGTATGATGTGCATTACTGAACAGCGGCGCAGTATCCTAGTCAGATCTGCCGTCTCCTAAGAAGGGCCTAAAAATCCTTTAAAGGGCACAACTGTGAAGCCACTGGTGCTTGCTTCTTACGCCCAGTTTGGGGTGGGTGCTGGTGGTAGGCACGGACAAGTCCGTGCCTGCGGCTGTAGGGCGCTCTCCAATGGCATGGAGAATCCGACCCTGCACCCGTGGAGACCTGCTGTTGTGGATGGGCGTACTCCCTTTGTGGTAACCGACCTGTCTACGAAGCAGATTGAGAACCTGCAATGCGGTGCTACCCGGTCTTTGAGCCGTGAACGCTGTGTGCAGAGTAGCCTGCTTTGCGTGGGTATGGCGAATAGGAGAGCTGATGCACGAGGGCCCAGGCCAGGGCTGTAGTGCTATTTCCTTGAAACCATATCTGCAAAAGAAGCTAAGAGACGGTTTGACTGCAGTGGAAATCACCTAGGCTGTCCTATTTTGCATGGGGCATCGGGGGGATTGCAGTACGGACTAAGTGGCAGTCGGGTACCATGACCAGGCAACATCATGGCACAGCACCGAAGGGGAAACCGCCTGATCGGCGACGAGAGGTGTGCTGTGGGGAAATCCAACCAGACCTAAGCCGTAAGATTAACTCCCGGCGCTGCCCTGTTCAGTCATATTTTGATAAAGGAATGAACTTACTTGAGTAGCAGGAAAAAAAGCAAAAAGAAAAACAGCCATTGGCCGCTGAAGGTCTTTATTATGTCTGTTGTGCTTTCTGCTGTGCTAAGCTTTTTCTCGTCTACCGCCTTGGAGGGAACCGGCGCGGTGATCTCTGTCATCGTCTTGCTGATTTTCGTTGGCTTGGGCATTGTGTTTGATATGATTGGTGTGGCTGTAACCGCTGCTGACCCACGCCCGTTTCACTCGATGGCCGCCCACAAAGAAAAGGGAGGACGTGAGGCGGTGCGCCTTTTAAGCAAGGCCAACGAAGTTAGTTCTTTTTGTAATGACGTGGTAGGTGACATCTGTGGAATCGTCAGCGGTTCCACGGCAGCCGTCATTGTTGTGCAGCTGCAGCAAGGGCTTAATACCACCTCGGTATTGGTCTCGATTCTTGTGACGGCTTTGATCTCCGGTGCCACCATCGGAGGAAAAGCGTTGGGCAAGAAAAAGGCGATCAACGACAGTACCAACGTGGTTTACCGGGTAGCCCGTATGATGAACACACTCCATCTATTCCGTTGATGGGAGCTGATTTTTTGATTCTGGAACGCATCAACGATCCTATGGATCTTAAAAAACTGAATGATACCGAAACTCGTATGCTCTGCAACGAATTGCGCGATTTTCTGCTGGCTCATGTTTCTGAGACCGGCGGTCATCTTGCGTCCAATTTGGGCGTAGTAGAGCTGACGGTTGCGATTCACCGCGTATTTGATACGTCTCGTGACAGACTGGTGTTTGACGTGGGGCATCAATGCTATATTCACAAGGCTCTGACCGGTCGGCGTGCAATGTTTGACACGCTGCGCCAGTTTCAGGGCCTTTCCGGTTTTCCGAAGCCTTACGAAAGTGTGCACGATGCCTTTATTGCCGGTCATGCATCCAACTCTGTGTCTGTTGCATTGGGCATGGCTCGCGCTCGTACGCAGCAGGAGATGGACTATCACATTCTGGCTCTGACCGGTGACGGCGCTCTGACCGGCGGTTTAAGCTTCGAGGGACTTAACGATGCAGGCGCATCCCGTGAACCGCTGATCGTGATCCTCAATGATAACGGCATGTCGATTGATGCCAATGTAGGTGGCATGTCCCGTCATCTGTCTCATCTGCGCATCAAGCCTTCCTACAATGCGTTGAAAAAACGGTATCGGCAGGCGCTGACGCATTCCAATGTCGGCACTCGCTTTTACAATTTCAGCCACAACGCCAAACAGTTTTTGAAGAAAACGCTGTTGCCGGACAGCACGATGTTTGAAGATATGGGATTCCACTATATGGGTCCCATTGACGGTCACGACATCGAGGCTCTGACCTATGCGCTGCAGTGGGCCAAGGAGCAAAAAGCACCTGTACTGCTGCATGTGAATACCGTTAAGGGTAAGGGCTATACTTACGCCGAGCAGGAGCCCAATCGCTTTCACGGTGTGTCTCCCTTTGACATCAGCACCGGCCAGCCGAAAAAAGCCGGAGGGGAGAATTATTCTTCCGTATTTGGCCAGGCCTTAACGGAGCTGGCGCAGGAAGACCCTCGCATTTGCGCCATTTCTGCAGCTATGGTAGACGGGACGGGTCTGACCGCATTCGCCAAAGCATTTCCGAACCGCTTTTTCGATGTAGGCATCTCTGAGGGCCACGCAGTAGCGATGGCTGCCGGCATGGCCAAGCAGGGAAGTATTCCCGTGTTCGCCGTATACTCCAGTTTTTTGCAGCGCAGTTATGACATGCTGCTGCATGATGTGGCGCTCAGCGGTTTGCACGTTGTCTTTGCGGTGGATCGCGCCGGTCTTGTTGGCGCTGACGGCGAAACGCATCACGGTTGCTTCGATCCCAACTATTTGTCTCAAATTCCGGGCATGACGATTCTTTGTCCGTCAAGTTTTGCAGAACTTCGCGTCATGTTGCGGCAAGCTGTGCTGGAGTTGGACGGTCCTGTGGCCATTCGCTATCCCAGAGGTGGGGAAGAGGGCTACCATGACTGTTACGGCGAAAATACGGTTGATACAATCCGAGAAGGCTGCGACTGCACGATTGTATCTTATGGCACCCTGATCAACGAAGCATTGCGCGCGGCAGATATTTTGCAAGAGAAAGGCTACCGTGTCGGCGTTGTGAAACTGAACCGGATTGCACCTCTGCATACAGATGATATCAGCGCTTTGAAAGGTGCAAAAGCAATTTTGGTCCTTGAAGATTGCGTAGAAGCAGGCTGTGTCGGCCAGCGTCTGGCAGCTTTGCTGCTGCAAGCCGGCATTTGTCCAGAGAAACTGATTTTAAAAAATTCCGGCAGCACATTTGTACAGCAGGGCAGTGTATCTCAGTTGTATCGTGCACTCGGACTGGACAGCGAGAGCGTAGCCGCTGCGCTGGAGGAGGTGCTTTATGGCCGCTAAAACGAGATTGGATGTGCTATTGGTGGAGCGCGGTTTTATGGAAAGCCGCCAAAAAGCGCAAGCAGTAATCATGAGCGGAAACGTATTTGTTGCCGGCCAGCGGATCGACAAACCCGGTACTGCCGTTCCCAATGAGGCCGAGATTGAGGTGCGCGGTCATGTACTGCGCTACGTTAGCCGCGGCGGTCTGAAACTGGAAAAAGCCATGAAATCTTTCCCGATTTCACTTGAGGGGAAAGTTTGTGCTGATATCGGTGCCTCCACCGGCGGTTTTACCGACTGTATGCTTCAAAACGGCGCTGTCAAGGTGTATTCTGTGGATGTGGGTTACGGCCAACTGGACTGGAAACTGCGCAATGATGAGCGCGTGGTGTGCATGGAGCGCACCAATGCCCGTTATCTGACCCACGAGCAGATTCCCGATGAGCTGGATTTTGCTTCAATTGATGTGTCGTTCATCTCGTTGAAGCTGATTTTCCCGGCATTGCATGCTCTCTTGAAAGATGGCGGCGAAATTGCCTGCCTTATTAAACCGCAGTTTGAGGCAGGTCGGGAAAAAGTCGGCAAGAAGGGCGTTGTCCGTGACCCTGCCGTGCATCTTGAGGTGCTGGAAAACTTCCTTGTATACGCAAAGGAAAACAACTTTACAGTACTTGGAATTACATATTCTCCCATCCGTGGTCCGGAAGGAAACATTGAATATCTGGGTTATATCAAGAAGGCAGATGAACCCAGCGAAACATTCGACCTTGCTGCCATCGTGGAAGCATCGCACGGTGAGTTGAAAGACTGAGGTGGCAAATATGAAAAGAGTTATTCTTTGCCCAAACCCCTATCGGGACAATGATTTGAGCGTTGCTAAGAAGTCCAAGGAACTGCTGGAGGAAGTCGGATTTGAAACGGTTGTTTGTCTGCCGTTCCAGCGCGAGGGCTACGATACACTGGGAATGCCCATCCGCCCCTTGCAGCAGGAAATCAAGAACGCAGACCTGCTGCTGGCTTTTGGCGGCGACGGCACCATTTTACATCTGGCACGTACTGTTGCCCTGAATAACGTACCTGTTCTTGGAATTAATCTGGGCAGCCTCGGCTTTATGTCGGAGTTGGAGCCGGAGGAGCTGGAGCGACTGAAAGACTTGGCCAGCTGGGACTTTTCTGTTGAGTCCCGTATGATGCTGGACGTAACCGTTATTCGTGACGGCCGGTCGGTATATAACAACATCGCGCTCAACGATGCCGTTATCTCAAAAGGATCTATCGCCCGTGTCGTTCGACTTGAGATCTGCACGGAAGAAGGTTTTCTGACCCGTGTAGGCGGCGATGGTGTGATTATCAGCACACCCACCGGATCTACCGGCTATTCCATGGCTGCTGGCGGCTCTATTGTTGAACCTACGGCGCAGAATCTGCTGATAACGCCGATTTGTCCGCATTCCATGCGTTCCACCGCCTATGTGCTGGCACCCGATCATGTGATTACCGTAGAGGCGGCAGAGGCGAATCGTAAATTTGTCTATCTCTCTGTGGATGGAGGCAAGGCATTCTCTTTGAAGAATGGCGACAAGGTACGTGTCTGCAAATCCAGACATACCACAAAGTTGGTACGTCTTTCCAAGAAAAGTTTTTGCGAAATTTTGGACAAAAAATTTGGTACGGGAGTGAACTGAGTATGAAAAACGATCGTCAGAACCATTTGCTGCAGATTATCACAGAAGAAAGCATTGAAACTCAGGAGCAGCTGCTCGATCGCCTGCAGGCTCGCGGTATCAAAAGTACTCAGGCAACCATCTCCCGCGACATTAAAGAGCTGCATCTGATCAAGGAGCCGGCGGGTCAGGGCCGATACCGCTACGCCGTATCGGCACATCGCACCAAGCTGAATTTTGCCAATCGCCTGCGCACGATTTTCCACGAGAGTATTCTCAATGCTGATTATGCGCAGAACATCGTTGTGATCAAAACCATGCCAGGTCTTGCACACGGTGCAGCCTCTGCGCTGGACAGCATGACCATCACCGACATGGTCGGTTCGCTGGCGGGCGATGATACCGTCATGATCGTCATGCGCGATACAGAAAGCGCAGCTGCATTTGTTGCCGAAGTGAAGGAAATGCTGCGCTAAGTACACCACGGAGGAATTGGGTATGCTGCAGTTGCTGCACATTGAGAATATCGCTATCATTGAGCAGGCCGATATTGAATTTGCCCCCGGTTTCAACGTTTTGACCGGTGAAACCGGTGCCGGTAAGTCTATTGTGATCGACGCTATGAGCGCTGTTCTGGGACAGCGCGCTTCTCGCGAGCTGATTCGAACCGGTGCATCCAAAGCCTTCGTCAGCGCCTGCTTTACCGGTATTCCGGAGACGTTGATGAGCGAGTTTGCTATTGAGCCTGACGAAGAGTTGCTGCTGCAGCGTGAGATCCACGCTGACGGAAAGAATGTTTGCCGTGTAAACGGCCGTCCCTTTACAGTCTCGCAGCTGAGACTATTAGGCAACCGGCTGCTTAATATTCACGGGCAGCATGACGGACAGCAGCTTCTGGACGAAGAACAGCACCTGGTCTATCTGGACGCATTCGGCCGTGTGCAACCCTTGCTGGATTCTTATCGCAGCCGCTACGAGGCGCTGCAGACTGTGGATCGTCAAATCCGCTCTTTGCAGATGGATGAAGCTGAAAAAGCGCGGCGCATCGACACGCTACGCTACCAAATCGAGGAACTGGAACGCGCACGGCTGAAAAGTGGGGAAGAGGATGAACTGCTCAGCCGCCGCAACTTCCTGCGAAACAGTGAAAAATTCATTTCAGCCGTTGAGGGTGCTCACTTTAGTCTCAGTGGGGATGACGGAGGTAACGGTGCACTGACGCTTCTGCGGCAGGCCCGGGACTTCCTTGCACCGATTCGTTCTTTGGATGAAAACTATGCCGCGCTCTTCGAGCGTATGGGACAGCTTTACAGCGAACTGTATGATCTGGCGGAGACGGTTAGCGACCAACGGGATCATTTTGATTTTTCACCCAATGAGTTGGATGACGTGGAAGGACGGTTAGATCAACTCTATCGTCTGAAGAAGAAATACGGTCCTTCCGTCGAAGACATGATTGATTACCTGCAGCGATGCCGCGACGAACTTGACGCTATCGAATATGCCGGTGACAAATTGCTGCAGCTGGAAAACCAGCGGAAGAAGGCGTTCGACGCGGCGAAAACCGCGGCCGAGGAGTTGTCACAGGCACGGCAGGCTGCGGCAGCCAATTTGGAAAAGCAAATTTTGACCGAACTCCAGCAGCTGGATATGGGGAAAATCCGCTTTACCGTTTCTTTTGAAGAGCAGGAGCTGGCCGATCACGGCATGGACAGCGTACGCTTTTTGATGTCGGCCAACTTGGGCGAAGAACTGCGTCCGATTCACAAGATCGCCTCCGGCGGCGAGTTGGCACGCATTATGCTGGCCATGAAGAATGTTCTGTCGGAGCAGGATCAGGTGGGAACGATGGTATTCGACGAGGTGGATACCGGCGTTTCCGGCCGCGCCGCTCAGAAAGTTGCCGAAAAAATGGCGCGTATCTCGCGCAGTAAGCAAGTGCTGTGCGTAACGCATTTGCCGCAGTTGGCCGCCATGGCCGATACCCACTTCTCGGTGGAGAAGGGCGAAGCGAACGGCCGCACATTTACGAAAGTCGTGCAGCTGGATCGCCCCCAAAGGCGTACGGAGCTGGCCCGTTTGACGGGTGGCACACATGTGTCGGAAGTGATTCTTTCCGGCGCAGAAGAGTTGCTGTTAGGCGCCGAAAAGTTCAAAGACAGTGTGAAGTGAGCGGTTGACAAACGGCTTGATTGCGGCTATAATTAACGCCGTTGAGAATTAGATACTGCCAAGAGCAAAGAAGGGAAGAAGTAGCCCACTGTTGACCTGCAAAGAGAAGCCCTGGTTGGTGAAAAGGGTTGAGGAAGCAGTCGGTGAATACATCCCGGAGCTAACCGCCTGAACCTGTATCAGCAGCAGTAGGGTCGTGTCGGGTTCGCCCGTTATAGCGATTGGGTTTTATATACCCGGTGAGGCCGCTAACCGTGAGGCTGCGGCGAACAAGAGGTGGTACCGCGATATTATATCGCCCTCTGTCATAGGACAGAGGGCGATTTTTCTTTTGCTTTCTGTCACAATCATTACGAAACATCGAAAGGACACAAAGAACTATGGGTATCTATGAAGAACTGGTAGCCCGCGGCTTAATTGCTCAGGTGACCAACGAAGAAGAGATCCGCGAAATGGTCAACAACGGCAAGGCCACTTTCTATATCGGATTTGACTGCACCGCCGATTCGCTGCACGTGGGCCATTTTATGGCACTGTGCCTGATGAAGCGCCTGCAGATGGCCGGCAACAAGCCCATCGCCCTGATCGGCGACGGCACCACCATGATCGGTGACCCCTCCGGCCGTACCGATATGCGTCAGATGCTGACCGAGGAGACCATCCAGTATAACGCCGAGTGCTTCAAAAAGCAGATGGAAAAGTTTATTGACTTCTCCGAGGGTAAGGCCCTGATGCTGCGCAACTCCGCCTGGCTGAAGCCTTTGAATTACATCGAAATGCTGCGTGAGGTTGGTGCATGCTTCTCTGTTAACAACATGCTGCGCGCCGAGTGCTATAAGCAGCGCATGGAGAAGGGTCTGAGCTTCCTGGAGTTCAACTATATGATCATGCAGAGCTACGACTTCTACTACATGTATCAGCACTACGGCTGCAACATGCAGTTCGGCGGTAACGATCAGTGGTCCAACATGCTGGGCGGCACTGAGCTGATCCGCCGCAAGCTGGGCAAGGACGCCCACGCTATGACCATCACGCTGCTGCTTAACTCCGAGGGCAAGAAGATGGGTAAGACCGCTTCCGGCGCCGTGTGGCTGGATCCCAACAAGACCAGCCCCTTTGAGTTCTTCCAGTATTGGCGTAACGTGGACGATGCCGATGTGCTCAAGTGCATCCGTATGCTGACGTTCCTGCCTCTGGAGGAGATCGAGAAGATGGACAGCTGGGAGGGCGCACAGCTTAACGAAGCCAAGGCGATTCTCGCTTACGAGCTGACGGCTCTGGTCCATGGTAAGGAAGAGGCAGAAAAGGCCAAGGCCGCTTCTCTGGCACTGTTTGCAGGCGGTGGCAATACCGCCGATATGCCCACCACCGAACTGACCAACGACGATCTGGGCGGTGCGCAGATCGGTATTATTCCTCTGCTGGTCAAGTGCGGTCTGTGCGCCAGTAACGGCGAGGCTCGCCGCCTTATTCAGCAGGGCGGTATCGTTGTCAACGACGAGAAAGTGACCTCTATCGACGCCGCCTTCGGTCTGGAGCAGTTTACCGGCGACGGTCTCGTGATCCGCAAGGGTAAGAAGGTATTCCACCGCGCCGTGCTGGTGTAATTGACGTATTTAAGAAATGCTGCGACAAATATTCTGCCGCAGCATTTCTTTTGTCCAAAACCAGTTGAATTTAAGTATAAATTATACTATAATATGGCGTTGCGAGCAGTCAAATGACTGCAAAACAGCAACTTAGGATGAGCACATGAGAACAAAAGATTTTTATTTTGATCTGCCAGAAGAATTGATTGCCCAAACACCCATCGCACAGCGCGATGCGTCCCGTTTGCTGGCACTGGACAAGGAGACCGGCGCGTGGGAACACAAGCATTTTTTTGATCTGCCCGGCTATCTTCGCGCAGGCGACTGCCTGATTTTGAACAATTCCCGTGTACTGCCGGCGCGTCTTCTGGGTCACCGTATGCCCGGTGGCGGCGCTTGCGAAGTACTGCTGCTGATTGACCGCGGCGACAACATTTGGGAATGTCTGGTGCGCCCCGGCAAGAAAATGCGCGTAGGTGCCAAGGTATCCTTTGGTGATGGTGAGCTGGTAGGCGAGGTGGTGGATGAACTACCCGGCGGCAATCGTCTGGTAAAGTTCAGCTACGAAGGCATCTTCCTCGAGGTACTCGATCGCCTCGGAAAAATGCCGCTGCCGCCTTATATTAAGGCCGAACTGCAGGATCGTGAGCGCTACCAGACCGTATATTCCAAGGTCAACGGCTCCGCTGCTGCGCCGACAGCAGGATTACACTTCACCCCCGAACTTCTGACACAGCTCAATGAAATGGGCGTGAAGGTTGGTTATGTGACGCTGCATGTTGGCCTTGGCACATTCCGCCCCGTGAAAGAGGATGAGATTACCGCACACGAGATGCACAGCGAATATTGCATTATCCCTCAGGAGACGGCAGATCTCATTAACGAAACGAAGCAGTCCGGCGGCCGCGTTATCTGCGTCGGAACCACATCCTGCCGCACGATTGAATCCTGGGCAGGGGAGGATGGTACCATGCGCGCCAGCGCCGGTTGGACAAACATCTTCATCTATCCCGGCTACCGTTTCAAAGTACTTGACGCGCTGGTTACTAATTTCCATTTGCCGGAATCTACACTGATCATGCTGGTCTCTGCACTGGCCGGCCGCGAGCAGACGCTGGCCGCTTATGAGGAAGCCGTGAAGGAGCGTTATCGTTTCTTCTCCTTCGGAGACGCCATGTTTATCCATTAAAGGAGCGAATCTATGTTTAAGGTAATTAAAAAAGAGGGTAGAGCACGCCGCGGCGAATTCCAGTGCGCCCATGGTAATGTGGTGCAAACTCCCGTCTTTATGAATGTCGGCACACAGGGTGCCATCAAGGGCGGCGTGGACGCCTTTGACCTGAAGGAGTTAGGCTGTCAGATCGAATTGTCCAACACCTATCATCTGCATCTGCGCCCCGGTGACGATGTGGTACGCCAGATGGGTGGTTTGCATAAATTCATGCGGTGGGATGGCCCGATTCTGACCGACAGCGGCGGATTTCAGGTGTTTTCCCTGTCCGGTCTGCGCAAAATCAAGGAAGAGGGCGTCACTTTCGCTTCTCATCTGGACGGCCATAAGATTTTCATGGGTCCGGAGGAGAGCATGCAAATCCAGTCCAACCTCGGTTCTGACATCGCCATGGCTTTTGACGAATGCGTGGAGAATCCTGCGACTTACGAATATGCAAAAGCCTCCTGCGAACGTACGCTGCGTTGGCTGCAGCGGTGCAAAGTTGAACATGATCGCCTCAACGCTCTGCCGGACACCGTGAATCCTCAGCAGATGCTGTTTGGCATCAATCAGGGCGCCACTTTCGCTGATCTTCGCGTTTGGCATATGAAGGAGATCGCCAAGATCGACTGTGACGGTTTTGCTATCGGCGGTCTGGCAGTCGGTGAACCTACCGAAGTTATGTATGAGATGATTGACGCAGTTGAGCCCCATATGCCCCAAGAGAAACCGCGTTATCTGATGGGCGTAGGCACACCCAGCAACATCATTGAAGCGGTGGCTCGCGGCGTGGATTTCTTTGACTGCGTCATGCCGGCCCGTAACGCCAGACACGGCAAGATTTTCACCTGGCAAGGTGCGATGAATATCAAGAACGCCAAATATAAGTTGGATGAGCGCCCCATCGATCCGGAGTGCGATTGCCCCGTGTGCCGCAAGTTCAGCCGCGCTTATATTCGCCACTTGTTTGCCGCCGAGGAAATGCTCGGCATGCGTTTGGCAGTTATGCATAATCTGTATTTCTACAATAAGCTGACCGAGCGAATCCGTGAAGCGCTTGACGCCGGTGAGTTCGAGAAATTCCGCGAGGAATATAGTGAAAAATTGGCAAGTCGCATATAATCCGCGGAAAACTACTTGCCAAAAAGAGAAGAGTTTTGTATAATACATAAGACTATTGATAAAAAGGAGTTTTCCCCATGTTTAACCTGATTGAAACTGCATTTGCTGCCAGCACTACCGGTGCTACGGATGGCACTACCGGCGGCCTGATGGGCTCTCCCATCATCCTGATCATTCTGATGATCGTCATCTTCTACTTCATGCTGATCCGTCCCGAGAACAAGCGCAAGAAGGAAGCTGAGCAGATGCGTAGCGCTCTGAAGAAGGGCGACTGGCTGACCACCATTGGCGGCCTGTATGGCAAGGTTGTTGCTATCACCGATCGCACCATCGTTCTGGAGACCAGCGAGGATCGCGTTCGCGTAGAGTTCCTGAAGTCTGCTATCAGCAGCGTTGGCACGCTGGATGAGCAGGCAGCCGCCGCCCAGCGCAAGGGCAAGAAGGCCGCTGCTGCCCCTGCTGAGCCTGTTGCTGAAGAGAGCAACTCCGAAGAATAATTTCGAATAAGAATATCTCCCTCGAATAAGCTTAAGTAAGAAGCTGTTCGAGGGAGGTTTTTTTATGTCTGGGTGGAAAACAGCATTCAAAAAGGGAAGTGCCGCAACTTTGATATTGGCAGTTGTCGCAGCGCTTGTCATAACTGCGATCGGGGCATTGTCTATCACAGTCGGTATCTGGCCCGTTGATCGCATGTGGATTTGGATCAGCATTTCATGGTGCAGTATCGGCTATATCTGCTGCCGATATACAGAGGGCGAAGCGTTGTCGCGTATCCTTCAGACCGCAATGCGCGGAGGGATCGTAGTCGCCATTGTATGGCTACTTGGTTTTGCCGTTGCAAAAGGGGAGGGAAGTCACACAGCGAACCTGGCGCGGTACGTGATATGTGCCCTATCCGGCGTGGCTGCGGCTTTGATTTTCCCCCACAGAAGCAAGCGCCGCAAAAGGCACAAAAAGCACCGCAGCGCTTGAAGGTACCATCTCATAGTAAAAATAACGAAAATAGATTTTTCGTGATAAAAAGGCTTGACGCAAAGCCACGAATGCGATCTGTGTGGCTTTGCGCCGCTCATGCACCATATATGGTGATATTTCGATAAGTACTTCCAACATCTTGCCAAGGAATGCATTTCCGAACTGCTCCAACGCAGTCGGTATACAAGGTTTACATAATCTTGTTTACATAATAATTTGACATAATCAACAAAAATATTTTATTTCATAAAAAATGCTTGCTAATTATCGGAAATTGCCATATATTTAATAGCGCACCGCTCAACATAAGATGGAGTCTATTCAGGCTGTTTGGCTCATATGTTTTTATGAGGTGAGTAGCAAATGAAGAGGAGCCGATCCATCCGGATTCCATCCAACGTCGGATTGTTCCGGGTTAAGTTGTTGACGCTGTGTTTTTTCTTTGTTATCGGGATTACCGCCGGTTGGGCAGCACAGCGCGCTGTTGGTCAATCTGACGATATCATGCTGCAGGAATACATTTTGTATTACGCCCAGTACACCGCAGCAAACGCCGATATTACCGCTTCGGTTATTTCTGTACTGTTCATCTATTTCCGATATCCCTTGGCGATTTTTGCGGCCGGTTTTACAGCTCTGGCCCTTTTTCTGGTTCCGCTGTTGGTTACGCTGCAAGCCTTTTCGGCAGCTTTTTCGGTTGCCTGTTTTGTATCAGCACTGGGAAGCGACGGACTTACACTGGCTCTTGCCGCTTTTGCCGTGCGCTATCTCATTTTGCTGCCGGTTACACTGCTAAGTGCCATCTCCGCCATGTGCAGATCGACCAACCGTGTGCGCAGCCAAAAAAAGCCCCAAGAGCATCGGCGTGATGGACTGTCCGTCTCAACCAATTGTTTTTGTATGCTCATATGTGCAGCAGTACTGCTGCTTGGCGCTGCCATTGAGCTTTTAATCGTTCCCCAATTATTAGAGCTGGCGCTGGCCGGCATCACGTAGTCACAGGAGGTGAGTGATTTGACAGATTTTATTGCCCAATACCGTACTTATCTTCAGGAGGAAAAGCATGCCTCTGCCAATACGCTCAGTTCCTATATCCGCGACCTGACCCAGTTTCAGAGTTGGCTGATGCAGCAGGGAATACTGGATCTGCGCAAGGTGAAAAAGGATACGATTTCCGAGTACACGCAAGGTCTGATGACCGCGGGTAAATCTCCGGCCACGGTGACTCGCAGCACAGCATCCATTAAGTCTTTCTATGCTTACCTGCTGCAAGCAGGAATCATCAAGACAAATCCTGCCAAATCCGTGGCTGCCGTGAAGGTAGACCGGAAGGTTCCTGAGATCCTCAGTAGTAAGGAAGTGGAGCTGTTTCTTGAGCAGCCCAAGTGCGTGGATGAAAAAGGTTACCGCGATCATGCAATGCTGGAACTGCTCTACGCCACCGGCATTCGCGTTTCCGAATTGATCGGTTTGGATGTAAGCGATGTGAATCTCACCATCGGCTTTATTCGCTGCCGCAGCAACGACAAGGAGCGAATTATCCCTCTGTATCAAACAGCCGTTAAGGCTTTGCAGGATTATCTGCGCGATATCCGTCCTCGCATCGTGGCAAACGAAGACGAAGAAGCTCTTTTTGTCAATATGAGCGGCGAGCGCATGAGCCGTCAGGGATTTTGGAAGATTATCAAGTACTATCAGGAAAAAGCAGAAATTGCGAAAGATATCACACCCCATACACTGCGTCATTCTTTCGCTGTCCACTTGCTGCAAAACGGCGCCGATCTACGCTCCATTCAGGAAATGTTAGGTCATGCTGATATTTCTTCCACGCAGATCTATACACACATCATCAAGAAACAGCTCAACGACGTTTATCACAAAGCGCATCCTCGTGCATAATGATCACTGCCGACCTCTATTGGGGTCGGCAGTTTTTTGTTGCTATCCACCCGAACATTTGTTATAATTATTAGGATAAAGAGTGGGGGATAAGCCTATGCGTATCTTGGGAATCGATCCCGGTGTCGCCACGGTAGGATTCGGTGTCATTGAATCAGATCGCGGCACACAGCAAATGGTGCAATATGGCGCCATCACAACATCCGCCGGCCTTCCGCTGGCAACCAGACTGGTCCAAATTGCAGCTGATATGGAGCAGTTGATTATCCAGTTCAAGCCGGATGAAATTGCCGTGGAAGAATTGTTCTTCAGCAAAAACATCACCACCGGCATTGCCGTGGCCCATGCGCGCGGTGTTATTCTCTACACTGCCGAGCGCTTGCAGGTTCCCGTATATGAATACACGCCCATGCAAGTCAAACAGGCTGTTGTAGGTTACGGTTTGGCCGAAAAAAATCAGGTAATGGATATGACGCGCCGACTTTTGAAGCTGCGTTCTGTACCAAAGCCGGATGATGCCGCCGATGCGCTGGCCATTGCAATTTGCCACGCAAGAAGCGCAACCAGTTTGCTGCGGCACTGCAAAAACGATGTAAGAGAGACGGTGTAAGGAGCACTTGCCATGTTTTATTACCTGAACGGAATCATTGCCGAGATCGGCCCTAATCTGGCTGTCGTGGATTGCAACGGTGTAGGCTATGCCTGCGCGACCACCAACTACACGCTGGCACAGTTGAAAAAAGGCGAGCGCGGCAAGCTTTATACCTATTTGTATGTTCGCGAAGATATTTTTGAAATATTTGGTTTTGCCAGCCAGAGTGAGCTGAATACGTTTAAAATGCTGATCGGCGTATCAGGTGTGGGGCCCAAAGCGGCACTGGCCATTCTCTCCGCCACTACACCCGATCAATTGGCTCTGGCCATCGTGACCGGTGACGAGAAGACATTAACCGCCGCACCCGGTATCGGCAAAAAGATTGCCCAGCGTATCATCTTGGAGCTGAAAGATAAGCTGAGCAAAGATCCCGGCAGCTTTTCGCCCGATAATAGCGCCTCCGCCGTTGTTCCGGTGCGCAACGATAAATCCGGTGAAGCCGCCGCCGCACTCGCGGTACTGGGTTATACCTCACAGGACATCTCCGTTGCGCTTAAGGGATTGGATATGAACGCGCTTTCGCTGGAGGAGATTATCCGGCAGGCGCTAAAACGAATGGTACGATAAGGAGCGATTTGCGTGAGTATCGACTTTGGAACTGACATTTACGAAGAGCCTATTGTGGCAAAAACATTCCTCTCAGAAGATGCTGCCGAGGTTTCTTTACGCCCTCGCACATTGCGCGAATATATCGGTCAGAGCAAGGCGAAAGATAATCTGTCCATATTTATCGAAGCGGCGCGGCGGCGAACCGAATCGCTGGACCACGTTCTGCTGCACGGCCCTCCCGGCCTTGGCAAAACAACGCTGGCCGGCATTATTGCAGCAGAAATGGGTGTCAATATCCGGATCACTTCCGGTCCGGCAATCGAAAAACCCGGTGATCTGGCCGCGTTGTTGACCAATCTCAACGAAGGCGATATTTTGTTCGTTGACGAAATTCATCGCCTTAACCGCGCCGTGGAAGAGATTCTTTATCCTGCCATGGAAGACTATGCCATTGACATCATCATCGGCAAGGGACCGTCTGCCAACTCAATTCGCTTGGATTTGCCGCATTTCACGCTGATCGGTGCCACAACCAGATCCGGCTCTCTTTCCGCACCGCTGCGTGACCGTTTCGGCGTTACGCTGCGTTTGGAGCTCTATACGCCGGAAGAGCTGGCACAGATTGTCACGCGCAGTGCCGGTATCCTCAATGTTCCCATCGAGGAAGAAGGTGCCATGGAGATTGCACGCCGCTCTCGCGGTACGCCCCGTATCGCAAACCGGATGTTGCGCCGCGTAAGAGACTTCGCGCAGGTGCGTGCTGACGGAACCATCAGCCGCGACGTTGCCGATCAGGCGCTGCAGGCGCTGGAGATCGACTTCCTTGGTCTTGATCCTGTCGATCGCCGCATGCTGCGCGCCATCATCGAAAATTACGGGGGAGGACCTGTCGGTCTGGAGACGTTGGCTGCCACCATCGGCGAGGAGTCGGTTACGTTAGAGGATGTGTATGAGCCATATCTCATGCAAATCGGTTTCCTGACTCGCACACCTCGCGGCCGATGCGTCACACGCAAAGCTTACGAGCATTTGCATATCGATCATTTAGGACAGGAACAGTTAGAATTTTGATAGAAAGAAAGGATAGCTGATATGGGCAGACTTTTTGGCACAGATGGTATCCGCGGTGTCGTCGGCAAAACACTGACCGTTGACGAGGCTTTTAAGATCGGTCAGGCGGTAACCACAGTATTGCAGCAGGAGCACGGCAAACGCCCCACCATTTTGATCGGCAAAGACACTCGCATTTCTTCCGATATGTTGGAATGCGCTCTGATCGCAGGTATTTGCTCAGTGGGCGGCAACGTTCTTCCGCTGGGCGTGATTCCCACACCCGGCGTGGCATATCTGACCGTTCAGGAAAAAGCCGATGCCGGCATTGTTATCTCGGCATCTCATAATCCCTTCGAGCATAACGGCATCAAAGTATTTAACGGACAGGGCTATAAACTCAGCGACGAAATGGAGCTGCGAGTCGAAGAACTGGTTTTGGCCTATGCCCACATGGATGTAAAATCCGGCCGCGACATCGGTATGTGCTTGCAAGGTATGCAGGTGCTTAAGCAAGACTATATCCGTCATCTGCGCTCAACCCTTAGCGGTGAATTGGGCGGCCTGCGTGTTTTGGTCGACTGTGCCAACGGTGCCGCCAGCGCTACGGCGCCGGATCTTTTCAAGCGCCTTGCGCTGCAAGCGGATTTCATCAACATGGATCCGGACGGCATCAATATTAACGACAATTGCGGCTCCACCCACATGGATATTCTGGCAAAGGCTGTTGTCGCAGGAAAGTATGATCTGGGCATTGCCTTTGACGGTGATGCTGACCGTTGTTTGCTGGTCGATGAACAGGGCAGCACAATTGACGGCGATAAGGTAATGGCAGTTTGCGGTGCCGATCTGCGGCGTCGCGGCAAGCTGTCCGGCAACGCCATTGTTGCCACCGTTATGTCCAACCTCGGCCTTCATGAATTCTGCCGGAATAACGGCATTGATCTGGTATGCACCGCAGTAGGCGACAGACACGTGCTGGAAAAGATGGTGGAGTGCGGTTATGCAATCGGCGGTGAACAGTCGGGCCATACTATTTTCCTCGAATATGCCACCACCGGCGACGGCCAGCTGACAGCGCTGCAGTTTTTGCAGGTTCTGGTCGAATCCGGAAAGGCCGCATCTGAATTGGTCTCCTGCTGCGCCCAGTATCCGCAGGAGCTAATCAACGTGCCGGTTGACCATACTCCCGGTGTGAAAGAGCGAATTCTCGCTAATCCTTCCGTTTGGGAGTTGGTACGCCAAAAAGAGGAATCTCTCAACGGAGAAGGACGCATTCTCCTTCGCCCGTCCGGTACTGAGTCCCTGATCCGCGTAATGGTGGAAGCCAAAACTACCGAAATCGCTCTTCAGGTGGCCAATGAACTGGCGGATTATATTAAAAAGCTCTCGAATTAACAGAGCATTTAACATTTTTTAAAGGATTACTTGACAAATTATTGGCAAAAGGTATAATGATATATGGCAAACAATCATGAGGTAAGGTACACAGAATTGGAAGCGTTAAGCGACGAGCAGCTGTGTCGTCTTTCTTCCGCCGGAAACCGCATAGCAGAAGAAATTTTAGTTGCTCGTTACCATCGGCTTGTCCGTTCCTGTGCTCGCCCTTATTTCCTGGCCGGCGGCGATAATGAAGATTTGCTGCAGGAGGGAATGTTCGGATTGCTCAAGGCAATTCGCGAATATGATGCATCACGCGATGCTGCATTCCAGACGTTTGCCGGCATTTGCATTCGCAATCGCTTATACTCCGTGCTGAAAGCCGCCACCAGCGGCAAGCATAGCCCCTTAAATCAATCGGTCCCCTTGAATCCCTCACTCTTTGACGCCAACCCCTCCTTTGCGCAGGTCGATCCTGAAGTATTGCTGATTGACAGAGAAAAAGCTGCCAGTCTTCTGCAAAGTACCCGCAAGCAGTTGTCCGATTTCGAGGTTAAGATTTTAGGGTATTATCTGGATGGTCTCACGTGCCGTGAGATCGCAGAAACTGTTGGCAAGTCTCCCAAATCGGTAGACAATGCCGTGCAGCGTATCCGCCGCAAAGTGGCGCGATACCTTTCCTCAGGCGACATCAGCAAAGGCTGAGCGCATATATTTTTCTCAAAGAGAGGGTAAAATCATGTACGAAGACAAGACTTTAGTTTGCAACGAGTGCGGTCAGGAGTTCGTTTTCTCCGCCGGTGAGCAGGAGTTCTACGCTGCTCGCGGCTTCCAGAACGAGCCCAAGAAGTGCAAGGCTTGCCGTGCTGCCCGCAAGGACGCTACCCGCGCCCCCCGCGAGCTGTTCACTGCTACCTGCGCTGCCTGCGGCGGCGAGGCCAAGGTTCCTTTCGAGCCCAAGAGCGATCGTCCCGTTTACTGCAGCAACTGCTTCTCCAAGATGCGTGAGAACGGCTAATCTGCCAATATAGCAAACTGTAAATAGGGAAGAGGCGTGTTCTTCGGAACACGCCTCTTTTTGCATATACCAGAAACTTTTTGTTGAAACTACAACTTATTTCAGCTATACTATATAAGTAAATTTTATTCGGAGGTTATCACAATGATCCAGATTACTAAAGATACCATCATCGGCGATATCCTTGATATCGCTCCTCATACCGCTCGCGTGTTCCTGGCCATCGGTATGCACTGCCTGGGCTGCCCCTCCTCTCGCGGTGAAACCGTAGAAGAGGCTTGCGCCGTTCACGGTGTAGATGTTGAGAAGCTGCTGGCTATCGTCAACGAGGTCGCCAACCAGCCCCAGTATTAAGGTAAATTGCGAACGCATGCGGCAATGCCGTATGCGTTCCGTTGCGTAATCAGCTCACCCCATACAGAAAGGAAGTATCCCATGGAAAAAACTCTTCAACTGCAACCTCGGCTGCAGCTGCTGGCCGACCTGGTGCCGCCAGGTGCACGTCTCGCCGACATCGGCACCGATCACGGATATCTTCCTGTTCATTTAATCCAGCAGGGAAAAATCGCTGCTGCAATTGCCGCGGATGTAGGGCAAGAACCGCTGCAACACGCCATACGCACCGCCGAAGAATACAACGTAACTAACGTTGATTTCCGCCTGTGTGACGGTTTACGCGGCATCGATGCTGAGGAAGTGGATACTATCGTCATTGCCGGTATGGGCGGCCAGACGATCATCCACATTCTGGAAGCCGCGCCTTGGACAGATAATGACGGAAAATACACGTTGTTGCTGCAACCCATGACAAAACCGGGCTTATTGCGGCGTTGGCTCGTAAGCCATGGTTACCGCTTCTTGGCAGAACGTTTGGTCTGGGACAAGGATTTTATTTATCCCATTATGGTGGTAACCGGAGGCGCACAGCGTCCTCTGAGCGACGTAGAAGAAGAATATGGTTGTTGCCTGGCAGGTGACCCTCTTTATGGCGATTATTTGGACATTCAAATTGCCCGTCTGCAGCGCACAATCGAAGGAAAGCGCAAATCGGAGCGAGAAGAAGCGCGCCGCGAAGCTGCGCTGCTTGAAAACCAGTGCTGTGCCTTGCAGCGCATAAGAAAGGAGTGCCGATAATGATCACCGTTCAAGATGTCGAAAAATCATTGTTTGACTGGGCCCCGAAAGAATTGGCGGCTTCCTGGGATAATGTGGGGCATTTGGTTGGTGAACAGTGTGCCGAAGTAAAGAAGATTTTGGTTTCGCTGGATATCACCGAAGATGTGGTTCAGGAGGCCATCGCCTGCAATGCTGACGTGATTGTTGCGCATCATCCTGTTATGAACTGTGCCTGGCATCCTGTGCAGCGCGTGCGCAGTGATGACGCACAGGGGCGCATGATCATCGCTATGATCCGCAACGGAATTTCCGCTATTTGTATGCACACCAATTTAGATGCGGCAGATGGCGGCGTTAATGACGTGCTGGCCACCAAATTGGGTCTGGAACGGCTGGAAATGCTTAACGATGAAAAAATAGGAAGAATCGGTACGCTAAAATCCGAAATTCCTCTTGTCGAATTTACCCGACTTGTGATAGAATTTTTAAGATGTAACGGCTTACGTTATATCGACGGAAATAAACCTGTGCAACGTGTTGCGGTAGGCGGTGGCGCCTGCAGCGGATATATCGCACAGGCTATCATGGCCGGATGTGATACCTTTGTCACCTCGGATATCAAGTATAATGATTTTCTGGATACCAAAGGGATCAACTTAATCGACGCCGGCCATTTCCCGACAGAGAACGTAGTTTGTCCCACCGTGGCGGAATATCTGCGCAAGCAGTTCCCCGAACTGACCGTTGTACAATCGACCGCGCATGCCTGCGAGGTCATCCAATATTGCATTTGAAGGAGAGTAGAAACAATGTCCGGACATTCCAAATGGCATAACATTCAGAAGACCAAGGGTGCAGCAGACGCCAAGCGCTCCGCGGCTTTCACCAAGATCGCCAAAGAAATCATTGTCGCCGTTAAGCAGGGCGGCAGTGGTGACCCCAACAACAACTCCCGTCTGGCTACCGTTATTGCCAAGGCAAAGGCCGCCAACATGCCCAACGACAACATCAAGCGTACCATCGACAAGGCTCTGGGTGCCGGTAATACCGACAACTACGAAGCCGTCACCTATGAGGGCTACGGTCCTTGCGGCGTTGCCGTTATCGTGGAGGCTCTGACCAATAACCGCCAGCGCACCGCTCCCGAAATTCGCCACTATTTCGATAAGTACGGCGGAAATCTGGGCGCTCAGGGCTGTGTTTCCTGGTCCTTCGACCGCAAGGGCGTAATCGTCATTAATAACGAGGACGAGGATCTGGATGAAGAAATCGTCATGATGGACGCTCTGGAAGCCGGCGCCGAGGACTTTGAAGCTGATGGTCCCGTGTTCGAGGTCAAGACTGATCCCGATGCATTTACCGAGGTTCTCTCCGCTCTGGAAGCTAAGGGCTATACTTTCGTTGGCGCCGAGGTGGAAATGGTTCCCCAGAACTACATCAAGCTGGCCACCGATGACGATGTCAAGATGATGGAAAAGCTGCTGGGTATGCTGGAAGATAACGAAGACGTGCAGAACGTCTGGCATAATTGGGAGGAGTAATTACTATGAAGCGAAATGCTATTTTTGATATTCTGATCGGTTTTTGCATGTTTATCGCCATTTCTGTCGATTTGCATATTGGTTTGCTGTTTGCTTGCCCGCTGTTTGTTATCCGCGGCATCATTGGTCTGTTTCGCAAGAAGTAAGAAACCAAGATTAAATCCCTCTGTTTTCGATGTAAAACAGAGGGATTTTCTGGACAACGCCACTATTGCGGCTAAAACTCAGCACAGAATACGGAGGGTATAAAATGAAAAAACTGACTGCGCTGCTTTTGGCAGCAGTTGTGTGTTTATCACTTGTTGCTTGCGGCGGAACGCAACAAGGTGCAGGAAGCAACGGTTCTAACGAGAACACGAATGGTATGTCCGGCAAACATCCGCTTTTACAATTTCTTTACGGCGAATGGGAATACGAAGGAAACTTTAAAGAAAATTATCCCTTCGCAAAATTGACTATCAATGAAGATGGGACTTGTATTGTTGACGGTGTGGCAGGAAAATGGACGATCTCAAGCAACACTACTCCTTCCGGACGACTGTGCATAGATGTGTTTGTGAACGGTCAAGTCATTTGCGGATCCGAAATATCTATATGGGCTGGAAATTACAACTTTCATGTTTCTAATATATCAGTAAATCCCGGTGACAATTGGAAGCATAACACACCTGTCGTTGTGGATGATAACGATATTGTTTTGTCTACGGAAAACTGGCACAAATATTTTAAACTTATTATCGAAAGCAGCTACTCCGAAAACGCATTTGGAGACGTTGAACTATTGGTAATCAAGCAATATCTTGTGCCAAAAGAAGAATACGCAGATAAAATTATTGCAACCGATGTTATTTACGAAGTGCAAAAAACAAAAAAAGCATATTCTATTAGCATCAATGCGGCAGAAAAGACCCATACGATAGGCGAAATACTTGAAACCGGAGAGCCGTCAACACCTGAAATACAAAAATTATGGTGCGTCTATGAAACGAACCGATATGAAATTAATGTAGCAACAGACTATATTGATATCAAAGATCACGCTGACCCGAACAACGCAGCCAGCAAAACGGTATGGCTGGTTGCAGATATTGATGATATCAATATGCTTCGCATTCAGGGAAATATTTACATCATAAACGAGTGATAACAGTCGCAGCGGATACCCCCATCCCGACAACGTCCAGAACGTCTGGCATAACTGGGATCAGGAATAATCTTACTTGTATAAAACAAATCCCGCTGTTTTCGATGCAGAACGGCGGGATTTCTGTATCATTAAAAAGGGGTGAGGCCACATGACACTGCACAGCGAATTACTCAATCAAACAGAAAACTTTCTCCGGCAAAGTTTTTCCCATAGCGCTGTTGCTCAAGATGATCCCACCGGCGCTGCATACCGCGTAGAGCACTCAATCCGCGTTGCCAACATCGGCCGCATCATTGCGCAAAAAGAGGGATTCGATGAAACCGCAATGACCATCGCATGTCTCTTGCACGATATTGCCTATTGCCAGCCGCTGCTAACACAAGAAGAGCGCCGTAATCACGGGCGCACTTCCTCCCAAATGGCGCGAGCATTCTTGGAAAATTTAGAACTCCCCGAAACGACGATCAATGATATTTGCTACGCGATTGCAATTCACGTAGACGACGAAGCAGATTTCCAATGGGAACGTACCGCATTTTCCGAAACAGTTTCCGATGCGGATAATATCGATCGTTTCGATGTTTACCGCATTTACGAAAACTTAAGCTATACACAGTTTGAATCCATGTCGTTGAGCGAGAAGCAAGCACATGTGGAATCAATGCTGTCACGGCTGGATAAACTGCGCCAAATGCCGCTGGGCACGGAAACCGGCACGCAAATGTGGCAGGAGAAGTTGGCATACTATATCGGCTTCTATCAGAAGCTGTACGATCAAATCGCAATCAGCGGCGCTATTCGCTAAAAAAGCACCACAGCTCATAGCTGTGGTGCTTTTATTACTGCAATGCATCAATGCCGTGCATAATGATTCGTCCCGTGAGATATGCCATTTCATCAGGCGACTCCTTGGTGCCGCCGCGAAGCCAGAGCAGCGCCTCGTGAATACAGCCTGCAACAATAAAATCCGAGGCAACCTGTCTCTGTTTGGCATCTACAGAGTAGAACACAGAGAGAAGATCATTCAAAAAGTTTTCCTGAATCGTAAGGCAAAGCCGTTCTGCATACTGGCTGCCGCTGCTTCCCAGAAGAATCGTAAAAAGCTGGGAATCTTCCTGTAGCGTCTGAAACAGGTCAGTCAAAAACGGATAAGACTCGCGCGGAGTCTGGGCAGGAGGGTGGCGACGGCACACACCCAAAAGCTTTTCAACCGCTTCATCTACCAGCTGCTCCACCAAGTCATGAATATCATTGTAGTGGATATAAAACGTGCCTCGATTGATATTTGCCTTGTACGCCAATTCACGCACAGAAATTGCATTTACATTTTTTTCCGCCAAAAGCTCGATCAGCGCCTGACGAATCTGCTGCTTTGTCCGAATTACACGACGGTCAACTCTTTCTTCCATCATTTACTAATGCCTCCTACGTGATGCATACATTATATCAAAAATGTGTCCAATAATCAACACTTTGTTGAAGTAATTTACACCTTCTAACCGCGCGCAGCCGTGCATAGATATGGAATGACAAAAAGCATTCTATCAGAGCGGAGGCTGGCATTATGAATCATACTGCGGAAATCTATCAGGATATGGCTAAACGCACCGGAAACAGCATCTATATCGGTGTCGTCGGCCCTGTTCGAACCGGCAAATCAACGTTTATCAAACGGTTTATGGAGTTGCAAATTCTCCCCAATATCGAAAATACGTACAAACGGGAAAGAGCTCGCGATGAACTGCCCCAAAGCGGCTCCGGGCGCACAATCATGACCGCAGAGCCAAAATTTGTGCCGGAAGAGGCAGCGGAAATCCATATGGGCAGCAACAATGCCGCTTGTTCCGTTCGCCTGATCGATTGTGTCGGGTATATAATACCCGGTGCAATGGGGCAATACGAAGATCTCGCACCGCGCATGGTGATGACACCTTGGTATGACCACGAGATCCCGATGCCGGAAGCCGCTGAAATCGGAACGCGAAAAGTGATTACCGAGCACTCTACTATCGGCATCGTAGTGACCAGTGACGGCACAATAACTGATTTTGACCGCACGGAGTATTTAGAAGCGGAAGAGCGAGTCATTCGCGAATTGCAGGAAATTGGAAAACCATTCATTGTCCTTCTGAACTCCACGCAACCTGACAGCGCGCACTGTCAGGCAATTGCAGAAGACATTCGGCAGCGCTATCACGTCAACTGCCTGTGCGTCAACTGCCAGGAGATCAGCAGGGAAGAGTTGGATCTTCTTATGCAAGAATTGCTCTATGAGTTTCCGCTGCAAGAGCTACAGCTCTTTCTTCCGCCATGGGTCAATGCTTTGCCCGATAACCATGTTATCAAAACCGGCATTTTCCGCTTTCTGAAGGAAAATGCGCATAACCTGAACCACATTCGTGACTTGAGCGGCTATTTGGAGCTTCTCAACGGGCTGGAAGCCTTGAGCGATGTGCGCACCCGTACAATTGATTTGGGAACCGGCTGTGCCTCTGTTGATTTGAATGTGCCACGAAAACTCTTTTATGACGCACTAAGCCAGCAGTCCGGCTTAAATATAAAAGACGATGGCGATTTAATGGCGCACCTGGGAAAGCTCGCTGCCGCCAAAAGCGAATACGACAGGATCGCGCCTGCATTGCAAGCCGCACAGGATACCGGATACGGAATCGTGATGCCCGGCATCGACCAACTCAATCTGGAGGAGCCGGAAATCGTACGGCAGGGAGGACGCTTCAGCTTACGTATGAAGGCCAGCGCACCGTCGATCCATTTGATTCGCGCCGACATTGAGACAACCGTTTCACCGATCGTCGGCAATGAGAAGCAGTCGGAAGACATGGTGAATTATTTGCTTCAGCAGTTTGAAGGCGATACCGGCAAGATTTGGCAGTCCAATCTCTTTGGTCGCAGCTTCCACGATATCGTCAGCGATGATCTGATGGCCAAAATCGCCCGTATGCCGGAAGAGTCGCGCAAAAAACTGCGCGAGGCGCTTGAACGGATCATTAACGAAGGCAGCGGAGGCCTGATCTGTATTATACTGTAATGTAAAAATACTGCACAGCGCTTTCTCTTGCCATTCTCCCCAATGCGTGTTAAAATAAACAAAAACTACGGGGAGGACTCACTTCATGCTGTTAGCTATTGACGTAGGCAACTCTATCATCTCTGTTGGTCTGTTCGCAGCTGATCGGGAGCTCAAGTTTCTGGCATCCATCGATACAGATCGCAGAAAAACCGCTGACCAGATCAGCATTGATCTGATGAATATTTTCGCTCTCTACGGCTACAACCTGAGTGATGTAACCGGTGCAATCTTCTCAAGCGTTGTCCCTCCCATCAATTTTATGATGAGCAAGGCGCTGACCCGTCTTTTGGGCAAACCTCCCATGATCGTGGGGCCCGGTGTGAAAACCGGCCTGAACATCCGCATGGAGATTCACAATCAGTTGGGTTCCGATCTCGTCGCCAACGCCGTAGCCGCTCTGGCAAAATATCCCACGCCGATTATTATGATTGATATGGGAACGGCCACAACGATTTCCTATATCTCTTCCCGTCCAAGTTACGAGGGCGGCTTACTTTTCCCCGGAGTAAACTTGTCGCTGGCCGCGCTCTCTGACCAAACTGCACAGCTTCCCGATATCTCCTTGCAGCATCCCAAGAGTTTGATCGGAAAAAACACCGAGGACTGCATGCGCAACGGAATTGTCTATGGTACTGCCGGTATGCTGGATGGTATCATTGACCGCATCTGTGAGACATTGGATGGCGAAGTGCCCACCGTTGTGGCAACCGGCAGCAACGCACCCGTTATCGTGCGCTATTGCCGCAATCATGTGATTTACGATAAATACCTTTTGATGGAGGGTCTCTATCAGATTTATCAAAAGAATCAGTAATCGTGTGTACCCCATCAACCCAGCACAGGAGGGCAAAGCATATGTTACGACTCCAGAAGGCCACCATCCATGACGGTAACGATATCTATTGTTTTCTCCAAAAACTCCCTGCCGACGAAAACGGATTTATCAATTCAGCAGCAGGGAAGGACTTCGAAGAATATAAACTTTGGCTGCAGGGTGTCGTCACCAACGCCGAACAGCAAGGCATCGTAGATGGTTGGAAAGTTCCCCAATCAACGTACTGGCTCTTTTGGGGCAACACACCCATCGGATACGGTAAGGTCCGGCATTTTCTCACAGATAGCTTAATGGAATCCGGTGGGCATGTTGGAATCGCGATTCATCCTGATTATCGCGGAAAAGGGTACGGTAAAGCGTTTCTTTCACTATTAAAAAACGAGTGCCGTCAACTGGGCATCACCAAACTGCTTTGTACCATAAAAAACCATAACAAAGCGTCCATTCAAATGGCATTGGCATGCGGCGGTACTCTCACACAAGTAACGGATACACGACACTATATCACTATTCTTCTATAAAAATTAAAGGAACCTCCGCTTGATCCGGAGGTTCCTTTATCATTCATTTACTTGGCAAGAATCTTTTTGAGCTTGCAGAAGCGAGGCAGAGAATCCTGCTTGGGCAGCTCAGGCTCACCCTGGATTAGGGGCAGAGCGTACTCAACGAACTGGTGGTTCACACCGTTGCCGGCTTCGTTAATCCACTCGCGAGGAATCTTCTTCTCCACGTTGGCAACTTCCATCAAGGGGATCAGCTTGGTCTTGCAGGCGTACTTGCCGTCCTTGATACCGCGCTCGAAACCGACCATACGGCCGCTGATACCGTTAACTGCGTTCTCCACAGCAGCCTTACCGGCCATGAAGGACTCCTCAATATCAGTCTCGGAAGCCAGATGGGCAGCGCAGCGCTGCAGCAGGTTCAGCTCGATGCCGCGGACCTTGGCGCCGGTCTCTTCCTTCAGGACCTGAGCCAGAATAGCAGCCAGACCGCCCAGCTGTGCATGGCCGAAGCCGTCGTTAGCAGCAACCTTGGCCTCGGAAACAAAACCGCCATCCTCATAGTGGATACCTTCGGACACAGCCACAATGCAGCTGCCCTTCTCGGCGTATACCTTCTTCACATCTTCAATGAACTGAGGCATGCTGAAATCGGTCTCGGGCAGATAGATCAGATCGGGACCTGCACCGTACTCGTTGGCCAGCGCAGCGGCAGCGGTCAGCCAGCCGGCGTGACGGCCCATGATCTCCATCACCACGATCATACCGGTATCATAAACGTGAGCATCGTGGTATACTTCCATCATAGAAGTAGCAATGTATTTGGCAGCAGAAGCGTAGCCGGGGCAGTGATCGGTGCCCCACAGGTCGTTGTCGATGGTCTTGGGCACGCCCATCACGCGGCACTCATAGCCCACAGACTGCATATAATGATGGATCTTGTTGCAAGTGTCCATGGAGTCGTTACCGCCGTTATAGAAGAAGTAACGGACGTTGTGCTTCTTGAACACTTCCAGAATCCGCTTGTAATCCGTATCATCTACTTCAGGATCAGCGATCTTGTAGCGGCAGGAACCCAGAGCAGAGGAGGGGGTGTACTTCATCAAGCGCAGCTCTTCAGGATCTTCCAAACCCATATCAAACAGACGGTCATTCAGAACGCCCTTGATGCCGTGCTCAGCACCCAAAACCTGAGTAATTGCGCCGGACTTCAGTGCAGTATCGATAACGCCGTAAGCACTGGCATTGATAACGGAAGTAGGACCTCCGGACTGGCCAATAATGCAGGCGCCTTTCAGTTCATTCATGGAAAAATACCTCCCAGTTGTTTTGTTTTTTATGCCATTTGCTATTTTACCACGGATGAAAAGGAAAGTAAATTGGTTATACTTGAAAAACAGAAAAACTGTGGTACAATACTATTGTCAATGTTATCCATACATCACTTTTGAAAAGGAGATTTTCATTATGGCTCTTGTAACTACAAAGGAAATGTTTGCCAAAGCATACGAAGGCGGCTACGCCATTGGTGCTTTCAATGTCAACAATATGGAAATCGTTCAGGCAATTACCGAGGCTTGCCGCGAGGAAAAGTCTCCTGTTATCCTGCAGGTTTCCAAGGGCGCTCGCGCTTACGCCAACCATACCTATCTGGTGAAGCTGGTGGAAGCCGCTGTTCTGGAGTGCCCCGATATTCCCGTCGCCCTGCATCTGGACCACGGTGACAGCTTCGAAACCTGCAAGTCCTGCATCGATGGTGGCTTTACCTCTGTCATGATCGACGCTTCTTCCAAGTCTTTCGAGGAGAATATCGCCATTACCAAGAAGGTTGTTGAGTACGCTCACGATCACGGTGTTGTCGTCGAGGCTGAGCTGGGTTCTCTGGCTGGCATCGAGGACGAAGTGAACGTCTCTTCCGAGGCAGCTTCTTACACCCGTCCCGAAGAAGTAGAAGAATTCGTCTCTCGCACCGGCTGCGACTCTCTGGCTATCGCCATCGGTACCAGCCACGGTGCCTACAAGTTCACCCCCGAGCAGTGCACCGTAAACGAGCAGGGCATTCTGGTTCCTCCCGCTCTGCGTTTCGATGTTCTGGAAGAAATCACCCGTCGTCTGCCCGGTTTCCCCATCGTTCTGCACGGTTCTTCTTCCGTTCCTCAGGACTTTGTCGCTATGGTGAACGCCAACGGCGGCAAAATGCCCAACGCCATCGGCGTGCCCGAGGAGCAGCTGCGTAAGGCTGCCGCCATGTCCGTTTGCAAGATCAACATCGACTCCGATCTGCGTCTGGCCATGACCGGCACCATCCGCCAGTACTTCAACGAGCATCCCGATCATTTCGATCCCCGTCAGTATCTGAAGCCTGCCCGTTCCAACATCAAGGAGCTGGTTCGTCACAAGCTGGTCCACGTTCTGGGCTGCGCCGGCAAGGCCTGAATCGAAATTAAATAAAAAAAGAGCCGCATGTGCGGCTCTTTTTTTATTGCAATCAAAGAGTCTCCTTGATCTTCGCTGCGATCTGATCGGCAGTCAAGCCGTACTCACGCAGGACATCCATTGCCTTGCCGGACTGTCCGAACTGATCGTTGACACCGATCTTGAGGAACTTGCAGCAAACCTTACCCATCAGCACATCAGCCACTGCGTCACCCAGACCGCCGATGACACTGTGCTCTTCAACGGTAATCACGTTGCCGCACTTCTCAGCGTACTTGGTAACACACTCAGCATCAATAGGCTTAATGGTGTGCATGTTGATGACAGAAATTTCAATGCCTTCAGCGCAGAGCAGCTTGGCAGCCTCCAAAGCTTCGGAAACCATCAGGCCGCAGGCGAAGACAGCAGCATCCTTACCTTCGCGCAGCACATTTGCCTTACCGATTTCAAAGGGATAATCCTCTTCAAAAACAGGGGAGGCCAAGCGCGCCGTACGCATATAGGCAGGTCCATTCATCTCTGCCAGCGCAAAGGTAGCTTTACGGGTCTCCTTAGCATCAGCAGGCACCACGACAGTCATACCAGGAATCATGCGCATCAAACCAATGTCCTCAATGCACTGATGGCTGCCACCGTCCTCACCGACAGAAACACCGGCGTGGGAGCAGCAGATCTTTACATTAAACTTGGGGTATGCCACGGTGTTACGGATCTGCTCATAAGCACGTCCTGCGCCAAACATCGCGAACGTGGAGCAGAAGGGGATCAGACCCATCGTAGACAAGCCGGCACTGACATTGACCATGTTGGCCTCTGCGATACCGCAGTTAAAGAAACGCTCCGGATATGCGCCCTTAAAGAACTTGGTCATGGTGGCGCCAGCCAGGTCGGCGTCCAGAACAACAATTTTTTCGTTTACGGCACCCAACTCAACAAGAGCCTTACCGTACGCTTCACGGGTTGCAATCTTTTCACTCATGGTCTCAGTCCTCCAATTCCTTCAAAGCCTGTGCGCGCTGCTCGGCATTGGGAGCCTTTCCGTGCCAGCCGGCCTGATTTTCCATAAAGGAAACGGCCTTACCCTTGACAGTGTGAGCCAGAATGCACTTAGGCTTGCCGGGAGTAGCCTTGGCGCTGAAGGCTGCTTCAATCGCATCCAGATCGTGGCCGTCAGCCAATTCGTACAGATCAAAGCCAAAGGCCTTGATCTTGGCAGGCAAATCACCCAGGGACATAACCTCGTCATTGCTGCCATCGATCTGCAGGCCGTTGTTATCAATGATAACCGTCAGGTTGTCCAGACCGTAGTGGGCAGCAGACATCAAGGCCTCCCAAATCTGACCTTCCTGACATTCGCCGTCGCCAAGGATGGTATAAACATTGATATCTTTTTTCTGCAGTTTTGCACCCAGTGCCATACCAACAGCAATGGAGCAGCCCTGGCCCAAAGAGCCGGTAGATGCGTCAATGCCGGGGACTTTCTTGCAGTCCGGATGGCCCTGGAGCATGCTGTGCAGCTGGCGGAAATTCTCAAACTCCGCAACATCAAAGAAGCCGAGTTCGGCCAGCACACCGTAATAGCAAGGAGCACAGTGACCCTTGCTCAGCACAAAGCGGTCACGATCGGGGTTCTTGGGATCTTTCGGATCAATGCGCATGTGGTTGAAAAAGAGAGTGGTCATCAGCTCGGTCATGGACAGAGATCCGCCCGGATGGCCGCTGTTGGCATTGGCCGTCATGTTAATGATATGGCGGCGTACCTGTTTACAAATCTTGGAAAGCTCTACTGTTGTCATGAGAAACCTCCATATACATAATATTGCTATTTTAAGAGTAACTCTTTTCCTTGGTAAAGTCAAGGCAGAAACTTAAGATGCCGGCAGGGAAGAGGGGTTATGATTTCATTCCTTCTCTTCATCCTCGGAAATTTTCTCTTTCATCTTAACCTTTGACAAGGGATTTGCCTTTGCAGCAACACGCAGCGATTCATTATCAATATGGGTATAAATTTCGGTTGTATTCAAATGCTCGTGGCCAAGAACTTCCTGAACCGCTTTTACATCTACACCATTTTGCAGCATAAGTGTCGCGGCAGTGTGGCGCAGCTTATGTGACGAGTACTGCGTACTGTCCAAGCCGGCCTGTGACAGGTGATTTTTTACCAACGTGTGAACCATAGAGCGGCTGATACGCTTATTCTGGGTAGACAAAAACAACGCATCGTGATCCTTTCCCGAAATCGGTCTGCGCACAGCAAGATACTGCCGCAGGGCGTCCTGACACGCCTGATTCAGGTAGACAATACGTACTTTGTTGCCCTTACCGAGAATGCGAAGTGCATCATCGTGAATATCGTTGCGATTTAAGCCAATTAGTTCGGAAATTCGCAGTCCACAGTTCAAAAAAAGTGTCAAAATGCAGTAATCTCGTTCGCGGTTCTGACCATCCACCGATTCCAAAAGGGAAATACTCTCATTGAGCGTCAGGTATTTCGGCAAGGACTTTTTTAACTTTGGCGAGTCAATATCCTTGCACGGATTATTCTCCAAAAGATGAACTTTATTACACAAATAGTTGAAAAACGAACGAATAGTGGCCAATTTTCTTGCTCGGGAAGCAGTAGAGATCCCTTTGTTAGAATTTTCACTATTTTGGTGCACCACACGGTCGCGACTCAAATAGGTCATATAACCATAGATATCCGTCAGCGAGACCGTCCGGATCAGGGCAATATCAACGTCCATGATGCTAATTTCTTCAAAGGGAACATTACGAAGAGCCGGATCGCGCGTCTGTTTTAAATATCGGAAAAAATTGCGTAAATCTAAAAAATACTCGTCGACCGTCTTGGAAGAATGTGCTTTGATTGTCTCGTGATAAGCAAGAAAATCCAGCAATATTTTGGGAGATTCATATCGGTAATTAACGCTCATAAAAGCTGTGAAGCATCGAGAAGTCAATCAGGCCGAGAAACACAACAACTGCAAAAACCATAGTGCAAGCAGACGAAACATCCGTCAAACGATCATTGGTCGTTCGCTTGTATAACACGCGTTAAAACAGCGCTTTTCCCCAAAAGCCCGTTTTCCCTCCACTCGATTGAACAAAATTTTTATTTTGTTCAATCATTAGTGTAGCTTCCAATCCTCCTCTCAATCCGGATATCCAAAGTATATCATAATTGCTTGGGTTTGAAAAGACTTTCAGTACGCATCACAACAAGCGAAAATGCTCTGCCGCATCTACATCGGCAGAGCATTTTTGTTTATGAATTACGATTTCGCGGCGGCCGCTGATATCTTGGCAGCGGCTGATAAAACAATCCGTGCTTCTTGCAATGCCAAATCATCATCGCACCCGGAATGTACGGCATTTGCAGTTCTACATTCCACTCCGGATATAATTTACGTAGCAAGACTTGATCACTGCTGCGCAGCGCGACAAATGTGATGTAATGGTCGCGACTCATTTCATGGTCTGACGAGATATAGTACTCGCTACCAAGCAAAGATACGCAGATCTCCTCCCCTGCTCGCTGTAGCTTTTGCGGAGCAAGTGTTTTCCCGCAACAAGATATCGATGCACGCGAAGTCGATGTGATCAAATTGCCGCAATCAGAGCAAATATAGAACGATAAGTTCCTTAAATTACCAGTATCTGCAGGTTTTTCGTCTAGATTGCCAGAAAAAAGAGAAGAAAAATCAATACCAAATAATTCCGACAGTGCCGGAAACAGTGAAATATCGGGGCATCCGGCACCGCACTCCCATTTGGAAACAGTTTTGTTGGAAATGTGGAGTTTTTCAGCTATTTCGTTTTGTGTAAGGCCCTTTTCGATGCGCAATTTCCGAATCAAAGTTCCGATTTTTTCGTGATTCATGCCATTCTCACCTCTTTGAACTGAATCATATACTATTTTTCGCCAAAGGGCAATCTACGCATCGTAGACGAAACGACAGATAATAAGCTTATTTTGCCGCCCCCTGTACCAAAATTTGCAGGGCTTGCGCGACATTTTTCACAGGCAGCAGTTCCAGCTTGGCAGGGCATTTGATTTCGCGGCCACGCATGTCCGGAATGATGCATTTTGTGAAGCCCAGACGCTGCACTTCGGATAGCCTTTGCTCCAAATGGCTGATGCTGCGAATCTCGCCGGACAGACCCACTTCGCCTACTGCCGCCATTTGAGACGGCACCGGCTTGTCCAAATAGCTGGAGGCAATCGCAACAACCGCTGCCAAATCAGCAGCAGGCTCGTCCAGCGTCAAGCCGCCAATAATATTCAGGTATGCATCGCACTGAGATACCTTGAGGCCTCCTCTCTTCTCCAATACAGCCAGCAGCATCGCAGCACGGTGGAAATCAAAGCCGTTGCTGGTTCTGCGAGGGTTTGTAGCCGTAGTCGGCGCAACAAGCGCCTGTACTTCTGCCAGAATCGGTCGAGCACCCTCCATAACACAGGTAACGCAAGTGCCCGGTGCGTCCTCAGGGCGTCCGGAAAGCAGCATTTCCGAAGGGTTTTCAACCTCTTTCAGCCCTCGGTCAACCATCTCAAAGACACCAATCTCATTCGTAGCGCCAAAGCGGTTCTTGGCCGCTCTGAGAATACGATAGGTCATATGCTGATCACCTTCAAAATACAAAACACAATCCACCATGTGTTCCAGTACTTTGGGACCGGCAATAGATCCTTCCTTATTGACGTGTCCAATCACAAATACGGTGATCCCCTGCCCTTTTGCCAGCTGCATCAAAGACATGGTGCAGTCTTTTACCTGACCAACGCCGCCAGCCGGTGAATCCAGCTCTTCGTTGTAAAGTGTCTGGATTGAGTCAATAATGACGATCTCCGGCTGCTCTTTATCGACACATCCAAGGATACTCCCCAGGCACGTTTCACTAAGAACGAACAGGTTGCCACTATCAACACCCAGTCTCTGGGCACGCATTTTCAGCTGATGGACCGACTCCTCACCGGACACATAGAGAACCTTCGCAAAGCTGCCCAGTTGCTGGCAGATCTGCAGCATTAATGTTGATTTTCCGATACCGGGTGCACCGCCAACCAGCACCAGCGAGCCTTTCACCGCGCCGCCGCCCAGCACTCTGTCCAATTCGCCCATACCAGTAGGAAATCGAATCTCATCGGATGCGGCGATATCCGTAATGGATGATACCTTTACAGAATTTGCACTAACATGATTTTTACCAGATTTTACAGAGGATTCCCGTTGCTCCACGATAGAGTTCCATGCTCCGCAGGCATTACAGCGTCCCGCCCATTTGGCTGACTCATTACCGCACTCTGTGCAAAAAAACACCGTCTTATTTTTCATAACATTCCCTCTCTTGTATAGGTAAGGTATCCGGCTGTGATCACCATCGCAAGCTGCTTTTGACAGTCGGATGTACACAGTTCGTTCGCTTCGGCAGAATTTGATAAAAAACCACACTCAATCAGTACAGCCGAGCAAAGTACTTCTCTCATCAGGTAGATACCGGAATCGATCGCTTTACATTGCTTCTCATTGCCAACATTGCGCACTTGATTAAGTGATTCCTGTATGGCAGTAGCCAAGGCGTTACTGCCGGTATGCGTATTATAAAACACTTGTGCGCCGTGGACTGACGGATAGTCAGGGATACTATTTTGATGTATACTGATCAGCACCGCATTGGAAACCGAATTGATGGCAACCACCCGATTTTTCAAATCGCTGGCTTTTTTCTCCCGTATGGTAGCCGCGTCGGATGAAGATAAATCATCAGAATTAATGCGAGTCAAAGCAATTCGCTGGCCGCAGAAAACCATTACCAACGCTAATCGTTTTGTGATCTCAAGATTCAACTCGCTTTCAACAATGCCGCTCGCAGACACGGCGCCACCGTCTACCCCACCATGGCCGGCATCCAGAATCAAAATCGGCTCCGATGATACTATTGATGTCATCACCTCCCGACTGTTCGGGAGAAATAATATAGATAAAGCGAAAACGGCCGTCAGTAATACAAAAATACCGGCAATCATCTTCCTATCAATCCCCATAAATACCACCCCATAGCACCATATTCAGCCATGATGATACTTATGCTGTCAGTATATCACGCTCCGGCAAAAAAAGAAATCCCTGTTTCCACTTTCCTACTCGTTGCATAGACTGAAATGGGCACATTGCCCAAGTTAGGAGGAACATTGTGTTTACCGAAAAAACGATGCGCGCCAGATCCGACGCAGACATGGCTGATCGTCGCTGTGACGACCGCGAAGGCAGCCTCCCCCACCGCTGCGCGTCACTGGCTTTTCCCTATATTCCTATGCAGAACAACAGCCCGAAGCGCTATGAGCAGTGCGAGGCTTTGCAGCGCGGAACGCTCTTCCCCGGATTGGATCTGCCTTTTCATCGAGAGATGCGCAGCCGCTTCCCTAAAATAAATACCGCAATGTGCGAGCTGATGGCGCTGGACTTTGCAATTGATGAGCTGGGGCTCTATCTGGTCACCCACTCAGATGATCAGGAAGCATTAAACCTCTACTGGTCATATATCCGCTTGGCTGACGAGGGCCGCAAAAAATATGAAGCGATGTATGGGCCTTTAATGCAAACCACGATCACCGAAGGCAGATATCGCTGGCTGGACGATCCCTGGCCTTGGGAAAACGGAGGTAGCAACTGATGTTTGTATATGAAAAAAAGCTCCAATATCCGGTTAGAATCGCGAACCCGAATCCCAAGCTGGCAGCGCTGATCATCAGCCAGTACGGTGGCCCTGACGGCGAATTGGGCGCATCCTTGCGCTATCTCAGCCAGCGTTTTTCCATGCCCTATCCCGAATTAAAAGGCCTGCTGACAGACGTGGGAACGGAGGAACTGGGGCATTTGGAAATGATCGGTACGATTGTGTACCAACTGACTCGCAATTTGTCGGAAAACGACATCAAAACCGCCGGATTTGACAGCTATTTTGTTGATCATACCACGGGAGTTTATCCCACCGCAGCCTCCGGCTTCCCGTGGAGCGCTTCCAGCATGCAAGTAAAAGGCGATTTAATCGCAGATCTGACCGAAGATCTTGCCGCTGAGCAAAAAGCGCGCGTCACGTACGACAATATTCTGCGTCTGTCCGATGATCCGGATGTCAACGATGTAATCAAATTCCTGCGTCAGAGAGAGGTCGTTCACTTCCAACGCTTCGGCGAAGGTCTGCGGCTTGCCAAAGAGCGAATGGATCAAAAGAACATCTATTATATGAATCCGTCCTTCGATAAGTAACAGTCAAAATCAGCTGTCACAAGGCTTTTGTGACAGCTGATTTCATTTTATTGGTTATTCAATTCCGTAAGGCCAGGTAATGATGCCGCCAAATTCATAAATATTGTTATATCCAAGTTCCGCCAACGCCTTTGCCGCCGTTTGGCTGCGGTTTCCGCTGCGGCAATACACAAGAACGACGCTGTCATCCTCTGGGATAACGGCAGATGCCGAGTCTTTCGTTATCGCTCCCACCGGCAGAATAACGGCACCCGGAATGTGGCCTGCATCATATTCGTTCTGTTCGCGCACATCCAGAATAAGAACATCTCCGTCATCCATCATGGCCTTTGCCTCAGCCTGACTAATTCGATGGTATAAACCCTTATTTTCCTTTTCAGAACTTCCACAGCCGGTCAGCATTACAAGCAGCGTTAAAGCTATTGTCGTGGTTACACCGAGTTTCAAAATTTTTCTATTCATCATTCAGGTTATATCAATATTCCATTACAATGGTCAACTTCGTGCTGGATAATCTGTGCCGTCCATCCGGTGAACGTTTTCAGCCGTACCGCAAAATCCTCATTTTGATAGCGTACTTTGATATTGCGATAGCGCTTTGTCTTTCGCACACCAGGCAGCGACAGACAGCCTTCCTCTGTCTGGTAAGGCTCAGCCATCTTAATAATCTCAGGATTGAACATCACCATATAAGTATCTTCGTTTTCAAAGGCAATAATTCGTTTGGGAATTCCGATCATGTTTGCTGCCATTCCCACACAGCCATCTTTATGTGCCTTCAGCGTTTCCAGCAGATCGTGAGCAATTTCCAAATCTTCTTTTGTTGCCGGCGACGATTTCTGGGCCAGAAAAATCGGGTCATGCATGATTTCGCGTACCATTATGCTGTCCTCCTATCATCGACACACTTTGCTCTGTGGACACGTCTTTCCCACGCGAAGATCATATAGCCGCATATACATCTGCTCACTTCTGTTATTACAAAGATTCAAAAAAATGCGTGCGCAGGCCAAAGCATCGCTATCTGCCTTGTGATGGTCCAACTCAATATTAAAATAGTCGCAAAGTGTATTTAACTTGTGATTTTCCAATCCCGACAAGCAGGACCGGCTCATCTTACAGGTACAGATATAGCTCACAGTATCTTTCCAGAACAGCCCATAGTCTCGCAGGCATTTGGATAAAACCGCCATATCAAACTGCGCGTTATGCGCCACAAGAACAGCATTATCAAAATACAGCTTCATCCGAGGCCATATCACGTCAAAAGACGGGGCATCTTTTACCATGGCCGGCGTAATTCCCGTAAGCGCGATGTTGAACGGATCAAAGCGACACTGCGGATTAATAAGGGAATAAAATCGGTCTTCTATTTGCCCGTTGTTTACAACCACGATACCAATAGCACTCATCCGATTGTTGTCCGAATTAGGTGTTTCCACATCGAATATTACATAGCGCATGCGCTTCTCCCCTACTCTCTATCAGATTCATCCGCATTCCGTGATTTCTACATGGCGCAGCCGCACTATATTGCACAGAAGATTCAGGCTTTTCCGATCTCTATATGCGGAAAACTCACTACGGGAAATATAGTAATCCTGCCCCCAAGTGGCAATCTTCATCCAATGGTCACTGATCGCCACAACAGAAACATAATGAGCCTTTACGCAGGTGGCCTTCACCATTTGATTCCCTTTATAGCGATATAGCGGCAGTCCTTCATCGGTCCATAATCCCGTAACCGGACGACCTATGGCTAAGATAACCGGTAAATTCTCCTGCAGCATATTCTCGATTTCGGACCAAAGTTCACGCTTTGCCGTTCCCCAAGATGCCTCCAAGGGAACATGGTATTTGCGGAAATATCGATTCAGTCCCGCTGTCAGAGAAAATATTGTAACACCCACCGGATAGAGTACCGGCATAAAATTCCGCTGCATTCGCATCGCACACAGGTCATATACCGCTAACGGCAGGTGAACCGCTTGCGAAATGCCGGTAAAGAACAACGTATGCCCAAACGAATGGTACAAATGCAGGTATCTGACCATATCTACGGCCGCAATCACCGCGCAGCCACAGCGTTGCAGCACAGCACTTTTGAGCATACGCTGGCTGCCGCCAAATGTCGCGCCTGATGACCGTTCAATACCGGGATACGGATCTTTCAGTCCAACCTGCATAAACTTCACTCCTTACAAGCCAGCCAATCAATAGCAATAATAGCCCCACCCTGATCATTTGTCAATTCCTGCCCTAAGTCCTCTTGGCATCTTCTTAAATTTCAACTAAAGAAACTTGCCTGCACAATTTCTCCTTTTATGCATGTTCACGCTTTACATTGGAATTTTTATGTGTTTTAATAGAAACAATAGCATTTTATTTGTTAATACACTCGGTATTTCCGAGCCAAATATGGAGGAATCATTGATGGTACAATATGCAAGCAGAATGGAACAGTTGAAAGGTTCCGAAATTCGCGAGCTTCTGAAGCTGACGGCTCGTCCCGACATTATCTCTTTTGCCGGTGGTCTGCCCGCTCCCGAGCTGTTCCCCGTTGAAGAAATGAAGGCTGCCGCTGTTGCAGTGATGGAAGAATCCGGTCGTCAGGCTCTGCAGTATTCCACCACCGAGGGCTTCCCTCGTCTTCGTGAGCAAATTGCACAGCGTATGCTGGAGAAAAACAAAATTGAGACCGATCCCGATCACATTCTGGTAACTTCCGGTTCTCAGCAGGGTCTGGACTATTCCGCTCGCGTGTTTCTGGATGAAGGCGACATTGTCCTGATGGAAAGCCCCTCTTATCTGGGTGCCATCAATGCGTTTAAGTGCTGCCAGCCCAAGTTTGTGGAAGTTCCCACCGATGAAGGCGGCATGATCATGGAAGAGCTGGATAAGATTCTGGCCACCACCGAGCGCGTGAAGATGATCTATGTCATCCCCGATTTCCAGAACCCCACTGGCCGCACCTGGAGTCTGGAGCGCCGTCTGAAGTTCATGGAAATTGTCAACAAGTATGAAATCCCCGTTATCGAGGATAACCCCTACGGCGAGCTGCGCTTTGAAGGCGAGTTCCTGCCTGCTTTGAAGAGCTTGGACACCAAGGGACTGGTTATCTTCCTGGGCACTTTCTCCAAGATTCTGGCTCCCGGCTACCGTCTGGGCTGGGTTTGCGCTGAAAGCGAAATTCTGGCCAAGTACAACTTTATGGCTCAGGCTGCTGCTCTGCAGGCCTCCACTATCAGCCAGATGGAATGCGCCAAATGGATCGATATGTTTGATCTGGATGCTCATGTTGCCAAGATCCGCGATATCTACGGCCGCCGCCGCACCGTCATGGTCGAGACTATGGAGCGCGAACTGCCCGACTGCTGCAAGTTCACCCGTCCCGATGGCGGTTTGTTTACCTGGATCGAGCTGCCCGAATATATGGACGCCAAGGAGCTGCAGCTCAAGTGTCTGGACAAGAAGGTCGCTTTTGTCCCCGGCGGTTCTTTCTTCCCCAATGGTGGACACAACAACACCATGCGCCTGAACTACTCCTGCATGCCTGAAGAGAAAATCATTCAGGGCATCACCGCTTTGGGTCAGGCCATCAAGGAAAACCTTCGCTAAACGAAAAAGGTGCTCTCTATGGAGAGCACCTTTTTAATGCGTTTTTGCTTCTATTTTTCCTCACTTGAGACATACTGTTGACTCTTGAGAGAAACTATGTTATGATAATAACAATCTTTTCGAGGGGTGATCATGTGAGTTCTTTTGCTTACCATGTCGGTCAGCGTATTAAAAAATATCGCAAGAACCGCGGCTATACTATTGAACAGTTTTCCGCCATGATCAACAAAAGTAAGGCCACTCTTTCCAAGTACGAAAACGGTACGATCACAATTGATATTGAAACGCTATACGATATCTCTCAGGCATTGGATATCGACCTGAAATATTTCGTGGACTATCAGCCTCCTGCTTTCCCGACGGAAAACGTTCTTCCGAAGAGCTTTTATTTCAGCCAGCCGAAAGCTTATATGTATTATTATGATGGGCGTGTCCGTCAGCTGGTGCGCTCTCTTCTGCGCTTCTCTCCTTCTGTCTCCGGTAACTCAATTGATGTCATGCTCTATCTGGGTGTTTCCTCTTTTAACGAACCTGAGCGCTGCCAGCATTTGTTTACCGGTGAGATGAAACCTTATGATACTATTACTCATATGGTTATGACCAACCAAATCAACGAGGCCGAAAAAATGTATATTTGTATGCTCAATCCTATGCATACCCGTACACCGGCTATCGGATTGCTCTCCGGTATTGGCAGCACACCTTTCTTTGCGCCGATTGCTTTGAAGACGCTCATCTCCAAAGAACCGTTGGAAGAAAATGAGAAGCTGCTTAACACCATCAAACTTGACAAAGACGACTATCATCTGCTGCGCTATTACAACATGATGGTTGTCAACAGGCCTGCTGCCGCATATCTCGACTAACAAGAACGACTGTAAAGGGTAATCCCTTTGCGGTCGTTTAACTCATTTTTAATATTTCGCGGCGCAGTCTGGCAATAATTCTCTTCTCTAATCTCGATATATACGACTGCGATATCCCCATTCGGTCTGCCACTTCCTTTTGCGTCAATTCCTGATAACCGTGCAAGCCAAAGCGCATTCGTACAATCTCGCGCTCGCGCGGCGATAACCGCGCCACAGCATCATTCAGGAGCTTTCGGTCCACATCTTCTTCAATAGGACGCATCACCACATCTGTTTCTGTGCCCAAAATGTCGCTGAGCAGTAATTCTTTTCCGTCCCAATCCGTGTTCAGCGGTTCTTCAAAGCTAACTTCGCTGCGCTGGGCCGCATTTTTTCGCAAATACATCAATATCTCGTTTTCAATGCAGCGCGAAGAGTATGTTGCCAGCTTGATGTTCTTTTCCGGACGGAAGGTATTGATGGCTTTGATAAGGCCGATGGTTCCGATGGATATCAGATCTTCAATGTATATTCCCGTATTTTCAAATCGTCGTGCAATATAGACCACCAAGCGTAAGTTTCTCTCGATCAGCGTCTGCCGCGCCAGCTGGTTATCGGGCAGCCCGTCCAGCAAAGCCTGTTCCTCTTCCCTTGATAGTGGCGGCGGCAGCGTGTCACTGCCGCCTATGTACATCACTTTATCCGGCCTGTAACGTTTGCGAATCCATCTGGTCAGCAGTTTGATCAGTTCCGGCATATTCCTCTCCTTTCTTTACACCACCCCAAAGTGCTTGATATGCTCCACCGTCACTGACAGAATGGTCGATCAGCGCAATCCACGCACCTTTATATTCGGCGTGCCCTACCTTGATCCAATCACTGCGGAGCGCCAGCAACAATCCCGATCTTGTTCCCACACTGCGAAACGGAAGCAGCGTGAACCCGTCGCCTCTTCCGACGCTGTGCAGTCGCGCGATTTTCTCCTCCGAAGAACGATCTTCCTGCAAAATTTCATTGGTTTCTCGATCCCACAAGTCTCTCAAAGCCGCTTGTTCAATCACCAGTACCGGCTGCCCCCGTACAGGATCGCGCAGCGTATTTCCGGTATCGCGGAGCGCTAATATTTCTTTTTCCTTTCCGTATAGCCCAAGACAAATCCTCATTAATTCCCCTCCCCCATGACGGCCTGCTTGCCGAAACAGCAAATGCAGCAAAATATAGATGCCGCATGCGGATCCCAGCAATAGTTGCCAATCAATCTGTGCATAATAAATTTTCGATAAAATCGTAGTTCCGCTGCCCAACGCCAAGCCCAATGCCAGAACTAACCCGCCTAAAGCCGCGCTAATCAGCAGGAACAGCGCCGTAACTCGCCAACGCTGCCGCAGCGGCCAATAAGCCAGCAGCGCTATCAGCACACCGCTGCTCAAACGAATCAGAGGATGTGCCAGTATTTCGCAGCCTGGCAGGAATACCGCTACTGCGTACGCTGCGCCCACAAGCGCGCAAAGTATCAAACGTACTCTCTGTAGCGGCATACCGCATAACCTGACAGTAGTGATTAAGAGAAGATAGTCTACGAGAAAATTCAGCACAAATATCTTGTCTATGTATATCACTGTCATGGCCGTCCCCCCTCTGCGCTCCCTCATTATATCCTGATGAAGTAAAGAAAACGGTCAAAAAAAGCAGGCGGTGAGATTTCTCTCTCCGCCTGCTTTATCATTCTTCTTAGATGTAAGGTGCAATTAATGACAGCAACATAACGACCACCAGTACGATGGCCACTGCCGCCGCAATCACCCGTGTCCATTTCGGTCTCATTTGTTTTCCTCCTTCGGCACAACACGCTTTATGCTTTTTTCCACCTTACGGCGAGGCGCCATCAGCTCATGACCGCAACCAAGGCAACGCAATTTAATATCCATTCCCACGCGCAGTACTTCCCAACGCTTGCTGCCGCAAGGATGGTCTTTCTTCAATTCCAGAATATCATGCAAATTTAATTCCATGAAATCATTCTCCCTTGATTTTTTGCCAATACTGCTTTGCCGCCTGCTCGGTTTTATTCTCACCGTATGCATAATAAGTGGTGTCACCCAATTCTTCCGGCAAATACCGCTGCGGCACATAGTGGTTGGGATAGCTATGGGGATACTTATAAGTCGGTATCTTG
>JAZKYM010000096.1:0-3608 GCA_045612165.1 Vescimonas sp. | reverse complement strand
TTTTCAAAAAGGAGACCGTTGTATGAATCGCATGCAGATCAAATGCTTTTTAGCGCTGGCGCAGACCTGCAACTTTACAAAAGCTGCTGAACAACTGTATATCTCCCAGCCCGGTCTGAGCCATCAGATTGTGTCGCTGGAACGGGAACTGAATACCCAGCTTTTTGTGCGCAACCAGAAATCGGTGCAGCTGACTCCGGCGGCAAAGCTGCTGGCCAAGGAGCTGCCTGCCCTGGACAAGGAATATGAGGATCTCATTCAGCGCGTTCAGGCCGTTGGCAGAGGACATAGCGGTTCACTAACCATAGGAACATTGGAAAGCCAGTGGTTAGGCGGAAAATTTGCCGATCTGTGCTGTGCTTTTGTGCAGAAATATCCAAACATTGACCTACAGCTGCGTTCGGGTGCGTTTTCGGATGTGCGGCGCTGGCTGAGTACGGGTGAGGTGGACGTCGCGTTGACGCTGCAGTTTGAGATAGCCGATGCTACCGACCTGCAGTGGATCGCTTTCGATGACGATTATGCTCGCTTTGCGGTGTCTCGACGTCTGCCGTTGGGACAAAAGGAGCATATCACGCTGGAGGATCTAATGGAGGAAACGCTGCTGCTGATCTCTCCCGACGACAGCAGAGCCGGCGCTGCGTTGAGCCGTGACTTTATTAAAAGCAGTAACCTCACGCCGAAGCAGATCCGTTATGCACCCAATCTGTCCACCGTTATGCTCTGGATCGAGGCCGGTCTGGGCGTGGGCATCATCAACCAGCACTCCAGTATTGCCGGCAACCCCATGGTCCGTGTGATTGAAGAGGTGGCGCTGGAGGAGGCTGGTGCCAATGCCTGCTTTGCGTGGAAGAAAGATTGCGTCAATCCGGCGGTGGATATGTTTATCCACGCGGTGTGCGATAAAAACTTCGTGCAAAATTGATAAACATCGTTTATAATATAACTGAAATTTCCTATTTCTCAGGGGAAGGTTTCCGACTTATAATGTAAACAGCGTATACTGCGCCTAAGAAAGAATGGGAGGATTACATATGAATAGTCAGCAGAAATTTGATCATGCAATGACCATGCAGCCCTATGCAAGCAAGCAGGATATTCCTGTCTTTCCCCACACCTGCACCTATGCCGCGGTGGTGGCCGGTGTGACACAGGCGGAGATCTTCAAAGGCAATAAACAGTGGATGGATGCCTATGTCAAGTGCAGCGAGAAGGTGGGCTATCCTGATGTGATGTTCCCCTTGGGTCCCAAGACGGTTACTTACATTGAGCAGATGAAAGTGCGCATTCCCGGCAAGGATCTGGATGAGAATGCGATGTTCCAGTTTATCGAAGAGGAACTGATGACCGAGGAAGACTATGACCTGATCATTGATAAGGGCTTTGGCGCATGGCAGATGCCTTTTGTGGCCTCCATTCAGAATCCTCCCTATACCGGTCCTCTGGCGAAGGTGAAGACCATCTTCGGCTTCATCAAGTGCGGTATGGAGATCAAGAAGAACAAGAAGTTCTGGGATGCCAAGAACATTCCTCTGATGTTCCACGGCGGTACTGCCCCTGCCTTTGATACCTTCTCCATGTCCCGTGGTATGGGTAATTTCTGCTGCGACCTGTATGATATTCCTGAAAAGGTGCAGGCAGCTATGGAGAAAGCGACCCCTGAAATTATTGCTACTGCCATCAATGGTGTGAAGTCTTCCGGCGGCAACCGCATTGCTATCTTTGCTATGCGTTCTTCCGCCACGTTTATCTCTCCTGCTATGTTTGAGGAATTTGCGTGGCCCTACCTCAAGCAGATGATCCTGGCCTTCCACGAGGCCGGCATCACCTCTGTGGTGCACTGCGACGGTAACTGGCTGCCGATGATGCCCTATTTCAAGGAACTGCCTAAGGGCTGCTGCATCATCGAGCTGGACGGCGCTACCGATATCGAAAAGGCATACGAGGTGATCAAGGGCTATCAGGTCATCCGCGGCGATGTGCCTGCTACGCTGATGGCATTCGGCAGCGAGGATGAGGTGAAGGCCTACTGTGCCAAGCTGGTGGATCTGGCTATGGGCGGCGGCTTTATCATCGGCTCCGGCTGCGAGATCCCCCTCAACTGCAAGGAGGAGAACCTGCGCGCCATGATCAACTGCACCAAGTGATCTGCCAAGACAAGCCCAACGAAAGGAGCGGCCGCATGGAGGTAAAAGTGTATCTGCTGGATTCGCTGCTGCTGAAAGAGCGGCAAGACGAGGTCCTTTCTGTGCTGACCGCGAAACGGAGGGCGGAAGCTGAGGCATTTACCAAGGAGAAAGACCGTCTTCTGCACGGCGCAGCCGGACTTTTACTGTACGGCGTTCTGGGTGTCAAAGATGATGGCGACCTGCTGTACGGCGCGTACGGAAAGCCGGAGCTGAAGCGCGGCGATGTGCATTTCAGCCTGTCCCATGCCGGTCATTACGCTGTGCTTGCGCTGGGCGAAATGCCGGTGGGTGTGGATATTGAACCTATCGAGAAGCCCCAGATCCTGCCGCGCAAGATGCTGAGTAGGGAGGAGATGGACTGGCTGGCGAGTCACCCGTCGGCGGAGGACTTCTGCCTCCTCTGGACGCGGCTGGAAAGTGCGCTGAAAGCGGAGGGCTGCGGTCTGGCGCTGGAGCGAAGGGATTTCTCTCTGCTGGAAAACAGACGCCCCTGGCATTGGGAGACCTTAACTTACGACGGACATATGATCACCTGCGCGGCAGCGAGCCCCATAACCGTAGATACGGAGTATATGGCGGCAGAGCAGTTGCTGCACTAACGGAAAAGAAAAGAACCGGCTTTGAAAAACTCAAAGCCGGTTCTTTATTTGTGTGAAAGGATGGCTTAGAATTCGCCGCGGACAGCTTCGAACTCGAAGGAACCCATGGGGTTGGTGGAGGTGCCGCGGATGACATCGTCCTCGCCCAGCTCGCCCACCAGATGGTTGGTCATTTCGCCGACGGGAGTCTTGATGGTCAGGTCATACTGGTACTTGTTGCCGTCCACAACACCGTTCTCCAGAGGAGCAACTGCGCCGTTGGAGGCGTCCTTGCAGGTGCCAACCAGCTTGTCGCCCTCGACGGTGGCGTACAGGGTGGAACGCATATCGCCCATATAGGTGTGCAGAGTGATTTTCCAGGAACCGTTCAGCTTGCTCATAATCGTATCTCCTTAAATTTTGTTATATTTTCTGACTGACCTCTCAGTCAAACTTCAGCGTGTCATAGCGGCCGTACTTGGCGGTCTCATCGTCAACGATGATATCCACATTCTGCACGGTGGAGAACATAACGGAGGAAGAGATCAGCAAGCCGCCGTTCTTGCCCAGCGTGTCGATCACGCGGCGCACCTCGGCGCGGATTTCCTCTTCGGTGGCTTTACCGGTGTCGGTGACCTGAGGATCCACACCGCCGGCAAAGATCAGCTTGTCGCCGTACTCGGCCTTGATCTTCTTCAGGTTGTTGACGGGTGCGCCGCCGTGCCAGCTCTCTACGCCGATCTCCACCAGATCGGGGATGATGGGCTCGATGTAGCCGCAGCTGTGGTGCATATAGTGCATACCCAGCTCCTGACAGCGCTTGACCATACGGCGCTCAGGC
>JAZKYM010000095.1:0-5471 GCA_045612165.1 Vescimonas sp. | reverse complement strand
CACGGCAGCCCACGGCGCAGAAGAAGTCCAGCGCACCGCGCAGCGCGGCAAGCAGGCTCTCCCAATCGCTGGTTTCGCCGTAACGTGCGCCCAGCTGCTCCAGCGCCGTCTTCCATGCACTCTGATCGATGTGGAGGAAGCGGCCGGGGCGGAAGGAGGGAAGGGTGCGGAAGGGAAGGGAGGTGTCGGCGGCCAGTTTTTCGTGCCATTCCAGCGTGTCGGCAGGGTCATCGGTGGTGCACAGGATCTTCACCTGCATCTTGTCGAGAAGCGACACGGCGTCAAAGCCGTCACCGCGCAGCATTTGGCAGGTCGCATCCCAGATCTCCTTGGCCGTGTCGGCGGTGAGGGGTGTGGTGATGCCGAAATAGCGCTGCAGCTCCAGATGGGCCCAGTGATAGACGGGACTGCCGATGAGGCGGGGCATGATAGAGGCGAAGCGGTAGAACTTCTCCCACTCCGGTGCCTTGCCGGTGACAAACTCCTCGGTCACGCCGCACACGCGCATGCAGCGCCACTTGTAGTGGTCACCCTCCAGCCACAGCTGTGTCAGGTTCTCATAGCGGCGGCGGTTGAAAATGTCCTTGGGGGACAGGTGGTTGTGATAGTCGATGATGGGGCAGCTTTCCGCGTACTGATGGAACAGGCGGCTGGCTGTCTCGTTGGTGAGGAGGAATTCCTCATTCATAAAAGCTTTCATCTCAGAACTTCTCCCGGTTGATCCACAGTCCCAGAGCAGGATTGGGGATGAAATAGATCTCCTCGCCGTCGGGGAGGGTGTTGTAGCCGTACTGCAGCTTTTCGGGGTCGTAGCGGCGCGCCATCTCGTCGTAGTCGGCGGCTTGGAAGCCCACGCCCTCGATCTCGGCGCGGCTGATGTTCTTCACCGCGTAGGTGATGGTGAACCGCCCGTCGGAGGAGCCGTGAATCAGATGGGCCGCAGCGCCCATGTTGGCCCGCAGATCGCCGTTTTCTTCCTTCTCAAACTGCTCGAGGGTATGTACGCGGCCGCGGTAGCCGTACTTGCGGATGAGTTTGTCCACCGTTTCGTCCTCGCCAAAGCGCTCGATGCCGGGTGCCAGCACGAGAAGCTCGCCGCCGTCGGCGATGGCCATACGGGTGCGGTAGACGGACTTGTTGCCCAGCCACGTGCTTTTGAACTCGTCGGGCGTCAGGTACACCACGCACTTTTTGATGCCGGTGTCCACAAAGTCAATGTTCTTCTCCTGTGCCAGCTCGATGGCGGCCTCCAGCACTTTTCGGGTGTCGCCGATAAAGAGGCCGTGGGTGCGGATGTTGCCGCCCGGTGCGGTGCACACCGTCAGCACAAAGAGGATGGGGCGGTCTTTGAGGAAATGCTCCATGCCGTAATCGAAGATGCGGCGCACGGGGGTGTGGTCCTTGCCCATCATCCGCTCCATGCCGTACACGGCACCTACCATGTGGCTCTTGTTGATCATGTCGCTGCCGCCCACGCCCACGAACAGGTTCTTGGAGTGGTTGGCCATGCCGATGACCTCATGGGGCACCACTTGGCCGGGGGAGATGATGATGTCGTACTTCTCGTCCATCACCAGACGGTTGATCTCCACATCCACACTCTCGTGCCACAGACCCTCGGTGATCTCTTCGAGGAAATCGGCAGGCACTTCGCCCAGCCGCATCACATCGCTGCGCCAGTTGTGGGGGATAAACTTCTCGTAGGGAATGTCGCCAAACATGATGGCGGCCTCCTCCTGCGTCACCGGCACGTGGGTGCCGAGAGCCGGCAGGATATCCACCTCACAGCCCATCTCACACAGGGCGTGGTAGTAGACGTTGGTGATGAAGCCTGCGTTGGAGTGGAAACGGGTAAAATCGGGGGGGATGATCAGCGCATGGCGCAGTGTGCGGCCGTTGAGACTTTCCAGCAGTGCACTGCGGATCTCCTCGCGGCTCAGACCCTGCTCCGATGCAGCGTAAACGAATTTTTCCATAGTAACCTCCTGTATGCCCTGCAGTCCACCGCAGCGTAAAAGCGGCGGTGGACTGTCGGTGGGGGATATGATGTCTTACACGCCGCTGTAGGCGCTGAAGCCGCCGTCCACGGGGATGACAACGCCGGTGACGAAACCGGAGGCGTTGTTGTCCACCAGATACAGCAGTGTGCCCAGAAGCTCTTCGGCAGCGCCGAAGCGGCCCATGGGGGTAGCGGCCAGAATCTTGCCGGTACGGGCGGTGGGGGTGCCGTCGGCGTTCCACAGGAGCTTTGCGTTCTGTGCCGTGGAGAAGAAGCCGGGGGCGATGGCGTTGACGCGGATGCCCAGGGGGCTGAAGTGTACCGCCAGCCACTGGGTGAAGTTGGAGATGGCGGCCTTGGCGCCGGAATAGGCAGGGATCTTGGTCAGGGGGGTGTAGGCGTTCATGGAGCTGGCGTTGATGATGGTGCAGCCCTCACGGCCCACCATGTCACGGGCAAAAGCCTGGGTGGGCAGGAGCGTACCGATGAAGTTCAGGTTGAACACGAACTCCACGTCCTCTTCACCCAGATCGAAGAAGGACTTGGTCTCGCTGTCCAGATCGCCCATTTCAAAGTATTCCTTGTCGGTGGTGGCACGGGGGCTGTTGCCGCCGGCACCGTTGATGAGAATGTCGCACTTGCCGTAAGCGGCCAGCACCGCCTCGTGGGCGGCCTCCACGCTTGCCTTGTCGGTGACGTTGACGCCAACGGCCATGGCCTCGCCGCCCATGGCGCGGATCTCGGAGACCACATCCTCGGCCTTGGACAAGGTGCGGTTGAGGATGGCCACCTTGGCGCCGCACAGGGCCAGCGCCTTGGCGAACTCGCGGCACAGCACACCTGCGCCGCCGGTGACCACGGCCACCTTACCGGAAAGCTCCGGCTTCATGGGAAGCTGCATCATACGATCCGTCCTTCCTTATGCGTTGTAGGTGGTGGAGTGGGTGCTGCCGCCCTTGCCGGTCCAGTTGGTGTGGAACACCTGACCACGGGGGCAGTCGGTGCGCTCGTAGGTGTGAGCGCCGAAATAGTCGCGCTGGGCCTGCAGCAGGTTGGCCGGCAGGCACTCGGTGGTGTAGCCGTCAAAATAGCTTAGGGCGGAGGAGAAAGCCGGCATGGGGATACCCACCTTCACGGCGTAGGCGATGACCTCGCGCCATGCAGGTACCAGATTTTCGATGACTTCGGCGAAGTAATCGTCCATCAGCAGGTTCTCCAGCTGGGGATTCTTGTCGAAAGCTTCCTTGATCTTGCCCAGGAACACGCTGCGGATGATGCAGCCGCCGCGCCACATCAGGGCCAGACCGCCGAAGTTCAGGTTCCAGCCGTGGGTCTTGGCGGCGGAGCGCATCACGGCGTAGCCCTGTGCGTAGGAGATAATCTTGGAGGCGTACAGCGCCTTGCGGATGCACTCAATGAAGGCTTCCTTGTCGCCTTCGAAAGCAGGGATGGTACGGGGGAAACGACGGGCGGCAGCCACGCGCTCGGTCTTCACGGCGCTCAGACAACGGGAGAACACGGCCTCACCGATGAGGGTCAGGGACACGCCCTCGTCCAGCGCGGAGATCACGGTCCACTTGCCCATGCCCTTCTGGCCGGCAGCGTCCAGAATATAGTCCACGGTGGTCTCGCCCTTTTCGTCCTTGTAGCCCAGAATGTCACGGGTGATCTCGATGAGATAGCTGTCCAGCTCGCCCTCGTTCCACTGGGCGAACACCTTGTGCATCTCCTCGGCGCTCATGCCCAGACCGTCACGCATCAGGTGATAGGCCTCGCAGATCAGCTGCATGTCGCCGTACTCGATGCCGTTGTGCACCATCTTGACGAAGTGGCCGGCGCCGTTTTCACCCACCCAGTCGCAGCAGGGATCGCCGTTTTCCACCTTGGCGCAGATGCTCTGGAAGATGGGCTTGACGTAGGGCCATGCCGCCACAGAGCCGCCGGGCATCAGGGACGGGCCGTTCAGAGCGCCCTCTTCGCCGCCGGACACACCGCAGCCAACGTACAGCAGGCCGCGGCTTTCCACATAGGCGGTGCGGCGTGCAGTGTCGGGGAAGTGGCTGTTGCCGCCGTCGATGATGATGTCGCCCTCTTCCAGCACGCCCAGCAGCTGCTCGATGAGGTTGTCCACGGCCTCGCCGGCCTTGACCATCATCATCACCTTACGGGGCTTTTCCAGATTGGCAGCCAGCTCTTCCAGAGAGTAGGTGCCGATGATATTCTTACCCTTGGCGCGGCCTTCTACAAAGTTGGTGACCTTGTCGCCGGTGCGGTTGTAAACGGCCACGGTGAAACCCTTGGACTCCATGTTCATCACCAGGTTCTCACCCATCACGGCCAGACCGATCAGGCCCATATCAGCTTTTTTCATTGTGCTTGTCCTCCCTTAATTCAGCGCTGTACCCGGGCGTTGCCGGCGTAGATATCCCAGACCTGCTTTTCGTCGGCAGGCTCGGCAAAGTCGTTGAGGCTGCTGGCGGCCAGCACGCCGGATGCCCAGCCGAACTGAGCGCAGCGTGCGCCTTCCCACTGCTGCAGCAGACCGTACAGCAGACCGCCGGTGAAGCCGTCGCCGCCGCCGATGCGGTCCATGACCTGAATGGGACGGGGCTCTTCCACGTACCACTCACCGTCGGCATGGAGCAGGCAGCCCCACAGATGCTCGTTGGCGCTGATGACCTGACGCAGGGTGGTGCCGTAGACCTTGGCGTTGGGATACTTGGCCATGACCTCGCCGATCATGCCCTTGAAGCTCTCGATCTTGCCGCTCAGGTCCTTGCCGCCTGCCTCGGGGCCGGTGAAGCCCAGGCACAGCTGGAAGTCCTCTTCATTGCCCACCAGAATGTCGGCCACGGAAGCGATCTGATGGAAAGCATCGTGCAGCTCTTCCTCGCGGCCCTTCCAGAAGGTGGCGCGGTGGTTCAGATCGAAGCTCACCAGCGTGCCGTACTGCTTGGCGGCCTTGGCACAATCCAGGCAGAAACGGGTGGTCTCGGGGCTCATGGCGGCGATCAGGCCCGACAGGTGCAGGATCTGCACGCCTTCGACACCGAAGATGCGGTCAAAATCAAACTCCACGGCGGTCATGGTGCGGCCCACCTCACCGGCGCGGTCGTTCCACACACGGGGAGCGCGCATGCCGAAACCGGAGTCGGCAATGTTGAACTGGTGACGGAATCCCCAGGGGCCGCCCTGATCCACTTCGGCGCCCTCATAGTTGATGTTGCGGCTGCGCAGGTCGCTCTTGATGAACTGTGCGATGGGGCTGCCCTTGACGAACTTGGTCAGCACCAGGCACTCACGGCCCAGAGAGGAAGCCACGGTCAGCACGTTGGACTCGGCGCTGGTGGCCTGCATGTAGAAGTGGTTGCTGTTGTGGACAGCCATGCGGTTGTCGGGGGTGATGCGCACGCCCATGCTGGTGGGGCAGGCGATGGCATAGCGGCAGTTGGAGCGGAGATTCAGTTCCATG
>JAZKYM010000094.1:0-14963 GCA_045612165.1 Vescimonas sp. | reverse complement strand
ATCAGGTGGAGATCGTTCCGGAAGCTGCGGAAACGGTCCACCTGATTTTTTCGTCCTATATCAGTGGCATGGGTCTCAAGGCCATCGCCAGACTACTCAATGAAGAAAAGCGAAAGACCCCAGCGCAGATGCAGCTGGAGCTGATTGGCAAGCGAATGCCGGAGCATTTGGAGAGGGACGTGAAGAAAAAGTATCTTTGGAACGCCACAATGGTCAGTCGCATTCTGCAGGACGAAACCTACACCGGCACCCTCATCTGTCATAAGAGCGAGCAGAACAAAATCAACCGAACCTTCCGCTTCACAGAAGCAAGCGAACAGTTCCGGCATGAAAACTTCCTGCCGGTGATCGTCACCAAAGAACTGTGGCTGCAGGTGCAGGATCTGCTGGCTGCACGAAAGCAAAACAATGTCCGAGCCGGTCCGGGGAGCACCATCCACCGCTACTCCGGGTTGGTCACCTGCGGCGATTGCGGTAGATCCTTCACTGGTAAGACCATCAAAAATAAGGCTGCCAGCCGGGTGGAATATTGGTGCAGCACCTACTTCCGCTATGGCAAGGAGCATTGCTCCTCCCACGCTATTCGGGAGGAATACCTGGATGAGATCATCCGTACGGAGCTGCTCCGCACCAAAGATCAGTACCTGCAAATATGGGATGCCATGCAGGACACGGTGGATCGATGGACCCCCAAGGTCACCAACACCCTGGCGCAACTGAAGAAACTTCACCAGCAGATCGACACCATGGAAGAAGAAATGGAGGATATTCTCATGGAGAGAATACGAGATAAGGCCAACGCCGCCCGGTATGACCGCATGATTGCCAAACGGGAAGAACAGATTGCCCAGGCCAAGAAAAAGATCGCAGAGCTGGAAAACTTGGATCAGACCATTCGCAGCCGACAGGCGAAACTAAAGAAAGACATCAGCCTCATCGATCAGATCCTGGCTGATGGATGTATGACCGAGGCACACCTGCGACTGCTGATTGAGAAGATTTATGTGTACGAATCCGAGGAAGGTATCAGCCTGGATATCAAGCTGAAAGCGCCTTTCCGTGACCACACCGAGACTTACGAAAACGGTGTGCTGACCACCAGCGAACTGGCCGAGATTATCGAGGAGGTGAGCGCATGAGAGTATGGCTGTATGGGAGGCTATCCAATGACGATGATGTAGAAATGAACTCCCTGGAGAATCAGCTGCAGATCATCCGGGACTATGCCCGGGAGCATGGCTATACGGTGGTGGGAGAGTCTTACGATGACAACTCTTCCGGCATGCGCTTCGACCGCAAAGGCTTGGAGAGGCTGTCTGCAGCGGCAGAAAAGAGACAGATCGATGCGGTAATCGTAAAAGATATGTCCCGGCTGGGACGCCACCGGACGCAGACCTCTCTATTCATAGATTATTTGCGCCATCAAGGCGTGGCAGTTTTGTCTGCTACCGAAGGGCTGAGCACCATGGATGACGAGGACGAACTTGCCATCGGCATCACCCAACTGATGAACGATTACTACGCCAAGGACATCGGCAACAAGATCCGTCATGGTTATCGCGAGAAACAAAAGAAAGGCATTGTGGTCACGCCTCCCTTCGGTTACTGGAAAGATAAAAACACCAACAGTATCCGCCTCCACCCGGAAGCGGCGCTGACGGTGCGCTTGATTTATGAACTTTACTGCGAGGGCCTGGGGCAAAAGGAGATCACCCGCAGGCTCAATGCCATGGAGCGAAAAACGCCCCGGCAGCTCCAGGATGAACGCCATGGAAAAGCCGAGGGCAAGTGCTACCGTTGGACCTATCAGAGCGTCAAAAATGTATTAGCCGACGAGAGCTACACCGGCCTGCTGATCAATCATCAGACAGAGACCCACGGGCGCACCGTCACCGCCGTGCCGGAAGCTGAGCAATTCCGCCATACGGATTTCTATCCGGCCATCGTTGCCCGGGAGGAATGGGAGCAGGCGCAAGCACTGCTGAAAGCCAATGCCAAGCCTTACCGGGGCAATACCGCCTGTCACCGCTATGCGGGATTGCTGGCTTGCGGCGATTGCGGCAGCACCTTCGTACCCAGGATCCGGTGTTGGAACGGCAACCGCCGGGTGGAATATCTGTGCAGAAGCTATATGCGCCATGGAAAAGAAGTCTGTCCCTCTCACCGCATCCGGGAATCCGAGCTGGATGCTAGGGTGCAGCGGTACGCAGAAAAGCTACGAGATCAGCTGCTGGCAGAGCAAGCCGAGCTCCGTCAGCGCAAATGCCTGCGGGAGAGAAAATGCCCAGCAATCCTCGCAAAACTGCACCAGCTCCATCAGGAAGTGCAAGCCCTGGAGGAAGAAATCGATGAGCTTCTGCTCCTGCGCATACAGACGAATAAGTGATTTGCCTTTGTAACCAACAAAAATAGTGCGGACGATCAACCTATCGTCCGCACATTTTCTGGCTGAAAACTTCCCCACTTTCCCAGCTCTAGAGCCGAAAGAAAGTTACAAATTATGGAGATTTTTAAAACACGACCTGCTAAAAAGTAAAAGGTCACCGAGTCCTACTATAACGAACATGATGACCTTTCTTAGTAGAGATTATATCATATTATCTCTTTGTTTTCGCAGGGTTCCATCAACAGTGACACGATATACCACCTCTATGATGTATATGTATAGAGGCGGTAAAAAGTGACATCTTTTTTATTCTGCAGCCTTAAAATTGTAAATGGGCTTTATTCTGCAAAGAATTTCGGCAGTAGGCTCGATGTTCTCTACGATTTCATCCATGCTCTTGTAAGCCATAGGGGACTCGTCGAGGGTGTCGGGGACAACGCAGGTGGAATAGATACCTGCCATCTCGGCCTCATACTCAGCCATGGTCAGCCGCTCGAAGGCAGCAGAACGGGACATCAGCCGTCCGGCACCGTGAGGTGCGGAACAGTGCCAATCCTGGTTACCCTTGGCAATGCAGATCAGCGAGCCATCACGCATATTGATGGGAACCAGCAGTTTCTCGCCTGCCTTGGCAGATACAGCACCCTTGCGGAGCACCATCTCATTCACATCAATGTAGTTATGAATGGTCTGGAAGGTCTCCAGGGCAGTCCAGCCGCAGCGATCAAGGATAATTTCTGCCATCTTCGCGCGATTTCTCTCCGCAAACTTCTGGCAGATATCCACATCGTGGAGGTAGTCGGCCATAAAGGAACCATAGAGGAAGCAAAGATCACGGGGGAGCGTAGGATTCTTAGCTTGAAAATCCTTATCCAACGCCTTCAGCGTTGTCTGGATCTCGGCGCGTCTGCCTTGTTCCTTGTAGGTGCGGATGATCTCCTCACGCTGCTTGAAATACTCCTCCTTGCCTACATTCAGATCCACAGCCAGCTGCTGATAAAATTCGGCCACCTGGGTGCCGAGATTGCGGCTTCCCGAGTGAATCACCAGGTACTTGCCGCCGTTCTCGTCCGCATCGATCTCTATGAAGTGATTACCGCCACCCAGAGTGCCTAAGGATCGCTCAAGACGCTTGGTATCCCGGAGGGACCGGTAGCAACGCAGCTGAGTCAGGTCGAACCGCTCCTGTCTGCCCTCCCAAACATTTCTGCCGCAAGGGATGAAGTGTGCCGCCTCGTCTACCTTCTCAAAGTCGATATCGATGTTGCCAAGGTATACGGTGTACATGCCGCAGCCGATATCCACACCAACCATCGCGGGAACGATCTTATCCGTGATGGTCATGGTGGTACCAATGGTGCAACCCTTTCCTGCGTGAACATCGGGCATGATCCGGATCTTCGAAGAGGCAAAGGCCTCAGTATCACATACCGTCTTGATCTGCTCTCGCGCGCCATCGTCCAGGGTGGTGGCAAATACACGGGCGGTGTTAAAGTTTCCTATAATCTCAATCATGTCATTCTCCTTTCCTATGGTACGATCGGGCTTTTATTTATGATGCACAGCTACAACGTGTCCGACCGTATCGGGATCAGACGTCGTTGACCTTCAGAATTGCTGTCAGCTGGGAGAGGATGTTGCCATTGCCATTTAAGGAAATGTTGCCAACATTCTCGCAAATGCGCTCCACATACTCCAGCTCCTTCAGCTTGTAAAGGGTCTGGTTCTCGTCCATCAGCTTTGCAGTATTCAGTAGAGAACGAGTGGAGGCTACCTCCTCACGGCGGGTGATGACATTGGCCTGCGCGCGCTTTTCAGCCACCAAGACGGTGTTCATGATTTCCCGGATCTCACCGGGCAGGATAATATCCTTCACACCGGCATCCGTAATTTCCACGAACAAATCCTTCTCCTTGGACTTCAGCTTTGCGAACACAAACTGGGACATTTGATCCTTGTTTTCCAGGATTTCATCCAGCTTGTGTTTGCCAACATATTCCCGGAGAGCCAGCTGTGCCGCCACATGCATTTGTTCTGCGAAATCATCGATCTCGGTCAGAATCTTGACGTAGTCGGTCACACGATAGTTGCAGACGAAGTTGATGCGCAAGGATACCTTATCTGCCGTCAAAATCTCCTGACCGGTGATGTTCATTTGCGTCAAACGGGTGTCCACAAATCCTACATCCACCTTCGTGGATGTTTTCCAGAAGTAATAGGTGCCTGCATCCAAAATGCGCACCAGCTTCTGATCGAAATAGAGTCTGCCCTTCTGATACTCTGCAACTTCGATTTTGGTGTAGTAGATCTGAGGAATCTTGGAGAAGATGTACACAGGGATAGATGCATCCACTTCGGGTGTGGAGATATCTACGATTTTGAATTCATGCTGATCCACCACAGACCAAAACGCGTGTTTGCCGTGGCGAAGCACAGAGGAGAACTTGCCGTTCACATAGTGCAGCGCCAGTTCCTCGTCGCCCACCTCAACCACCGTCACACGCTCGGACACAGACTTATCGGCAAGCAAGGTTTCCAGGGCACACTTGCTGCAGGCGATGGGCTGGTCTAGATTGGAGATTACGATCTCCTTGCCGCCAAACAGATGATATTTGCCGGCATCCAGCAGCTTGATATACTTGCCGTTTTTGAAGAGAAAGCCCTTTTGATTTTCATTGATAATCATCTTTTTCATAGTATGTAATCCTCCTGAAAGGTAGTAATGCGATCTCGCTATCATTCATGCAAAAGCAGCGGCTGAAAGCTTAAGTATTTCCGGCACGGTGCGGAAAGCACTCTTTTGGCACCGATTGGGATAACACGGTATCCGCTTCCAGGCAAGGCTCGCTTTGCATTGCGCCGAGAAATCTACCGGGGGCATTTCTCTCTTTGCCGAATGATAACGAATCTTAGAATAAAACGTTCTCGCACACAGTTAAGTGTACCGTTTTTGCGTCCCGTAGGACAAATCCAAACCACTGGCGATACGCTTTTGGCGCACGGCGGGATTCGAACCCGCGAAATCCGAGCTGAACAGGCTCATAAGGAGCAAGGATTCTTCTGGCATACACTTTGGAACATCCTGGTGCACCGCTGTGAAGGATCAACTCAAACACTGGCTTGAAGGTACCTTGCAAGCATATTTTACCAATCCGCATACCGTTTTTCACGGAAAAAAAGCTGCGAACTCTTATTTGAGTCCGCAGCTTAGCTGTTTTTCTAGCTTTTCAATGACTAATTTTCTGAAAGCCTCCGGTTCCATGACCTCAATCATAGGGCCAAAGGAAAGGATCCGGATCACCATTTCCGATTCATCATCGTGAGCATATTTGATTTTTACGAGGTAATGCTTCTTATCAAGTTTCTCGGCTTGCTTTTCAAAATGGGCGAAATGAAGCATGAAGCGTTCCATGGCGTTTCGCTCGTCGCGGATCTTAACGGTGACAGTGTCGTAAACCACCGTTCTCTCCCGACCGCTCACTCGCCGATAACCGATATCATAGGCGCAGCTTCTGATTTTGGCAAGGTTAACCGTAGAAACCGCCCGCCAGCCCGCCGTAACCACTCGGAATTTATCATCCTTTTCGGAATATTCCAGGCGCAAAGGACGGCATCGGACAAACATCATATTGCCTTTACGGTTTGTCATGTCAAATTTGATCTGCGCACCCTTGCGGATAGCATCCAAAATGATTCTAAAATTTCTTATGTACTGCTCATCCTCAAAGGGATCGCCGTCATTATATTGATCGTAAATGTAATAATCCGCAAATGTGAACAAGGGCTCCACATCTTCAAGATCGGGAAAATCCACACCAAACAGCTTCACACGGGGGTCCAGAGAAATTGCCTTGAGCCACCGCTTTTGAAGGGTCGTCAGCGGTATTGTGGGCTTGTGTTCCAATGGGGTGGTCATATCGGAATGCACCAGCTGCCACTTTTCGCTTTTGAGGGAGGGCATAATGGTCAGCACACTCTCGCCAAATGCGTAATCCGCTACGATCTTTTGCAATTCCTGTTCGGAGTGCTCACCGTCGAGGATAGCGGAAAGAATGGCGGCAACCGTATTGTAATAGGCAGAGTAAAGCTCACTGAATATCATTCGCCCACCTCCTGTCTGATACCATACATCCGATACATGGCTTCCAGATCCTTCTTGAATTGATTCTCAATGGTGCGATTGGAGAAATTCATCTTATCGATGCGGCAAATAAAGGTTCGGATCCAGGGGATCATCTCGCTGGTATCATAGACATCCGCCGAAAAACGGTAGGTATGCTCGTCAAGCTTTTCCACCGTGCCAATGCGTTTCTCACGTTCCAGGCGCTTGACAATATATTCCTCATTATCTTCAACCTTTATTGTGAACTCTACATGCTCAAGATGCTCGTTGCCCCACTTGTTTCGCTTTACGCTGACACCCCACATTTTGCTTTGCATTCGGTCGAGTTCTGCTCGGAGTTCGTCAAAGCGGGGCGTGGGATCTTCCAGTTTAACATTGGAAAGATAATCTACGCGTAAAGAATTAAACGAATTAAAGTCAGGCATGTAAACAAACAGATGCTGACGACCGCTTTGCGCGCTGATAAAAATACGAAGCGGAACAACACGATTGCGTCTGGGAATGTCTTTGCGTCGACTCATATTCGTGACTGTGACAGCCCGTTTTTCTCGCATGGCCGTGAACAGCGAGGCAAGAACACCGCTATCAATGGCGCCGGTTATGTAATGATGCTTGAATGTAAACGCATCGGTGTCCGTATCTTCTCTATCCAGTATGTAAGAGCCGATGACACCGCAGGGCGCAACCTCCGAAAAATAATGCAGGACATCGTTCAAATCGGAAATATCGGCGCTATCTGTTCTTCGGTAATATATCTTGCGGCCTTCTTTTTCCTGAGTGATGATGCCGGCCTCGCAGTATTCCTTGAGCTTTTTTCGAACAGTGGATTCGTCGAACATCATGGGCATTTCAAATCCCGACAGATATTTCGTATCCATTTCTTCCATGAGCTCGGCAATGGTTCGCTTCACGCCAGGGTCATGGAGAATGTCAAAGAGAATGAAATGCAGAGTAATGTCGCCATCGGTAAAACTCTTCGCTTTCCAGGCATTGTACAGTGGGTTATGCCGGATGGTGCGACTATCGATGGAGATGAAAACATTTTTGCCTTCAGGAGTGCGCACGAAGCTCATGTGATCCCCAAGCCAGCTTTCCAGGCGACGCCGCTCGTCATCATAGGAACGGGCGCTCTTCTTCTGGTAGTCGTCACGGCTTTTGAACCCGTAGACATAGAACTCTCGCATGTAGGCTCTGATCTTCTCAAAGTTTTTAATAAGTTCATTGTATGAGGACATATTTCACACTCCTTCCGTACGATACTCGTTATCTTCGCTTATCTTGTGATGTCATTTTACATGCAGCAACATTTAATTGCTATTATATCCAAAACGCCTGCTTTGCAAGGCATCCTTCCACCAGGACTCTCGCTTCAGGACAACATGGTCATCAATTTTTGCGTTGTAGTTTTCCAAAATTGAGTATTGAAAATACTGTTTCACATAGTCGAACCCTTTTTCTTTCACCAATGCGAGCAGTTCTTTGTTTCCGCCGTGTCCGTTATCTACATAGTTGCTCCATCGTTGCAAGAGCATACCCTTCTCGCTGGTAGCAGACCCTACATACAATTTTCCATTGCATGTATCAGTAATTAAATACACTGCTTTTTGGTTCTCAAGCGCAGCAACCCAGCTTTGCTTTCTCCGCTCCAAAATGGAGGCTAGTTGCATGTAGGACAATCTGACATTATCATAGCCTGGAAATTCATCTCCATCAAATGTGGTAGGAAGCAGCTGTAACACTTCCAAATCATTGCACACGGTGGGGTAGTACATACCTTGGGTTTGTGCTGTTTTGTGGTACTTGATGATTACGCGGCCGTAATACTGGCGGTATTCTTCGAGTTCTTCACCTTCGTAATTGATGCCATCCAGCACGCCCAATTCTTTGGTAACACGCTTGATGGTGGTCAATAGCCAAGTGTCATTAGAAAGCTTCAAAAGGCAGATTGCAATTTGCCCAATGGAGAAATATCGCTGCTTGTTGCGCCAAAACAGCCATTGTGTATTCACGATCTCCGGCTCACGCAAATACAGCTCCATAGGATCATTGTCACCATCGTGCTGGTTGAACTTGACCTTTACATCACTTGCCATTTCTGCAGGGATATGTAGCAAATCCTCGAGAAGGATTTTCTTCATAGTTTGACCTCCTGGGTTATTCTCATATTCTAACAGTAAAATCATTCTATCTATGATGGGTTTTACTTGACCAGCACGCTGGCGCTCCTCAAAACTGCCGTTAGAAAAATGATCCTCCCGAAGAAGCATAGTGACTAACGCACAACACATATCGTAATCTGCGGTAGGCAGCCGCAGCATTTCTTTTTCGCAATCAATGGGATGTGTGGAGGAATAATCAGTGTAATTTAGCTTTAAATCTCCGCATTTTTCAAGAATGTCATAAAATAATTCTGTACGCAATACCCGGTTACTGCTTAGTGTTCTGAGCAGTGCGATCTTTTGAGATTTATTCATACATTAGCACCTTCTAACTTGATTTAAATAAAATCAACATTTCTTCTTCCTACCTGTTCTTTTTATATAACCAACTACATGCAAACTTTTTGTTCGATAGAATGATAGCAAAAGAACAGTTGCTATCTCAAATTAATCCAAATGAATAATCGCATAAACGCAGGCAATGACCGTACAGATCACAAGGCATAGTACGAACAGTTGAAGATTCTTTACCACGGGATGCTGAGAAATTTGGGGAAGGTGCTCCTCACAATTTGTGGATTCAGCTTCATCTGCGATGCCAGTACAATTCTCTTGATCTTCTGTCCACTCTTCTTCAAAGTAGTCTTCCTCGCAATACTCTTCTTCGGGAAGGTCATCCTCTGTTTCTAAAGTGGTATATATCGAATCGAAGAACCCCGGTCTTGTATGGCCTATAGGTACACCATTTTGAAAGTGAACATCACCGCAGAGGCCTTCATAGGAGGAAATATAATTGTGATCTGCATCCGCAAATACTTCCTTTGCAAGAAAACCCGGGCGGCTTTTTCCAGCGTATCGACCGTCTTGGTCGGTATACACTCTGGTTCCCTCAATCAAACCAGGGCGACTCTTTCCGACGGGATTTCCATTCTCGTCATAGTGGTAAACGGTGCCAAACAACCCGGGTCTGTTTGTAATGCGTTTTCTTGCCATAGCGAGCACCTCGAGCCCTAAATGAATACCTTAAATAGACAGTTTAATTTGAGAGTAAGAATCAAGCAGAATGTCTTTTACTTTTTCAATATCCGCATCCGTAGAAATATCTGTTTGATAGTTTAACGTCCACAGATGTGTGTCCGGCACAGTCTCTCCCACGCTGTGGCTGTTTCTCGGAGTGAGTGTCAAAATGCGGATCTTCTTTTTCTGAATATAGAAGTTAGCAAACTGCCGTTTGCCATTTACATTCCAACTAATATAGTCAGCAGTTGCGCCAGTACCAGCACCTTCAAACGCATCGAACAATGCCGCTCTCAGCTTCTGATAAAGAGCCATCATGTCATAATTTTTGCAAACGCTCAGATACTTTTCTTCGGTTGTAGCTGTTTTTCTTCCCGTTTTCATCGTATCAAAATCCCTCATTTTCTCAAAAACAATGTACTTATTTTCAAGATTAACTTCCACAACAGAGTAATTTACGCTGAGCCAACTAAGCGCAATGGAGTGGCTGGTTGTGTTTGCCCAAAACGCACGATGGGTGGCCGCGGAATCCGGAAGCTTAAATTTCAGGATGTTCTCAATTTCGACATAGGTCAGCTTGACCCGTGCTTGGTTGCTTTCGTAGAGATAATCAGAGAGGAAACGATATTTTTTACTTCCAGCAGGCAACTCAGGGCTCTCCTGAGGCACATTCGTGCTTCCACTTTCCAGCTTGGCCACTCGTTCTTCCAATGTAACAATGCGATTCAATAGGTCAATGATAATTTTATCGTAATCCATAACAGCACCTCCTATGATCTGCATTTAACATATCACAAGTTTTGCTATGTGTCAATATAATTTTGTGACATTACAAAACATAACGAAACTTATGAATTCGCGCACAGAGTGTTTCCTAAGCTCACAAATCTTATAAAAAGTTAGAAAAACACCGGATTCCCAAAAAGAAACCCGGTGTTTTTGTGGTGCGGATGACAGGACTCGAACCTGCACGGTCGCCCAATAGAGCCTAAATCTATCGCGTATACCAGTTTCGCCACATCCGCATATGAACAGCCGGAGAGCATTTCCGGCTGTTATTTATTTTATAAGATCCTTTACGGGAAATCAAGGGGAACCGGAAAACCTTCACCAAGGTGACAGCACCTAAATCCTGCGCGTCTGCCAATTCCGCCATACCCGCATAGACACTTGCTTATTGTATCACGCCGCCACCTGTTTCACAAGAGGCTTATGAGCGAAAAAGAGCCGCGACCGTGATCGCGGCTCTTCTATGGACTTACATGAACTGACGCATACCATCCGTAGCGGTACCCACATCAGCGCTGAGGGTCACGGTGAACTTCACCATGTTCTTCTCGCTGAAGCGCTCCAGCCAGTTGAGGAACTTCTCCGTCTCACGCACGTCGTTGTTACGGGTAATCTTGCACAGATTGTCCACGTAGACATGAGAGATATCGTAATTGCCTGCATACAGACCGCTGACAAAGCCGCGCAGGCACTCAAAAGAATCCAGATCATACTCGCCGGCGTTGACCAGACGCACGCTGTGGCTCACGTCATAAGTCATATCTGCGCCGGGCTCAATGCATACAACACTGCCCTTTTCGGCTTCCACGCTGGCGTGGATCAGGTCGATCAGCTGCTTGGTCTTGCCGGCACCGGCGGCACCCATAATCAATCTAACCATAAGAAATCACTCCTTCAGAATATACAGCAACCAGTGGTTCCTATATTTAACTATACGATACCACATTGTCGCGAAAATAGCAATGAGAAATTATACACTCTTTTTTTGTAGAAACGAACAATCGTTACTGATCCAGCTTGGCCAACAGTTCCCGGCGCAGCTCCTCATAGCCGGGCTTGCCCAACAGCGCGAACATGTTCTTCTTATAGGCCTCCACACCGGGCTGATCAAAGGGATTCACATCCAGCAGATAACCGCTGATGCCGCAGGCATACTCAAAGAAATAAATCAATTCGCCCAGAGAATACGCATCCAGCTTTTCCAGACCCACGATGATGTTGGGCACACCGCCCTCCACATGGGCCAGCAGCGTACCGTCCATGGCCTGCTGGCGGATGAAGTCCATATCCTTACCGGCCAGGAAGTTCAGGCCATCGCCATTGACCTTGTCAAAGGGCACGCAATTCGTCGTGGCGGATTTGCCCAGACGCACCACCGTCTCAAAGATGTGGCGCTCACCCTCCTGAATGTACTGACCCATGGAGTGCAGGTCTGCGGTAAATTCCACGCTGGCAGGGAACAGACCCTTGTTCTCTTTTCCCTCGCTCTCACCGTAGAGCTGCTTCCACCACTCGCACATGAATCGGAAATTAGGCTCATAGGCAGCCAGAATCTCGATCTTCTTGCCGGTGCGGTACAGCTCGTAACGGGCAGCACCGTACTGCCATGCAGGATTGGTCTCCAGTTCGGGCTTGGCACAGCTTTCCATCATATCGGCAGCACCGGCCATCAGCGCGTCAATGTCCACACCGGCCACGGCGATGGGCAGCAGACCCACGGCGGTCAGCACACTGTAACGGCCACCCACATCATCCGGCACCACGAAGGATTCATAGCCGGCCTCATCTGCCAGCGTCTTCAGCGCGCCGCGAGCGCGGTCAGTGGTGGCATAGATGCGGCGAGCAGCTTCTTCCTCGCCGTACTTGTCCTCCAGCAGCTTGCGGAAAAAGCGGAAAGCCACGGCAGGCTCGGTGGTAGTGCCGGACTTGGAGATGACATTAACGGAAAAGTCGTCGTCACCCAGCAGCTCCACCACTTCGCTCAGCTGATCGGAAGAGAGACCGTTACCGGCAAAGTAGATGTTGGGCGTATCCTTCTTCTTCAGGTTGTAGTTGGCAGAGCACAGGCACTCGATAACACCACGGGCACCCAGATAGGAGCCGCCGATGCCTACCACCACCAACGCCTTACTGTCGCTCTTGATCTTCTCGGCAGCAGCCTTGATACGGGCAAATTCTTCTTTATCGTAGTCGGCAGGCAGCCGCACCCAGCCGATAAAGTCACTGCCGGCGCCGGTGCCCAGCTGCAGCTTGTCGTGGGCGTCACGAACACGCTCAGCCAGTTCTGCCTCATAATTAGGGGTCACAAAAGACTGAATGTTGGTCAGATTGACCTGAATCATATATATTTCCTCCTGTATGAAAGTTGGTGATATTTCCTTATTTTATTATTTTACAACGCTGCAGCGCAAATTACAAGAAAAAAGAGACGGCTCACGCCGTCTCTTTTTACGCCCGAAAACATAACTCCCCCAGCATCCGGCGGTACATCTCCCACCACGTCAGCTTTTCCACCGCTTCCGCTGCCTGAACGGGTACCTCCAGCACCACTGTCTCGCCATCACGAACGGTCAGCGTACCCAGCTGCTGCCTCTGTGCCACCGGCGCCTCCACCTCTTCCGGCAGCGTCACTTCCTGCGTCAGGCCGGATACCTGCGCCTTTTTTACCAGCACCTGCCGTCCCGCCTCAGGCAGCATCAACGCCACCGTCTCCTGCATACCCAAGTGCACCGGCAGCGGCATCAGCGGCTCGGCAAGTTCCACCGCATGCAGCGCATAGGTGGAAAACCCGTAGTTGAGCATAGTTTTGGCATCCTCGAAACGCTGCTGCGATGTGCCGCCCTTGAGCACCACAGCGATCAGTTCCATGCCGTCGCGCTCGGCGGTGGCGCTGATGCAGTAGCCGGCAGAGCTGGTGGAGCCGGTCTTCAGTCCTGTCGCCCCTTCATAAAAACGGATCAGCTTGTTGGTGTTGGCCAGCTCAAAGGCGCCCCCTCGCAGCGAGTCCATCCAGATGGTGGTAAAGCGCCGCAAATCCGGATGGCTCAAAATCAGTTCACGGCTCATGATGGCGATGTCCGCCGCACTGGTTACATGCCCCTCTGCCGGCAGGCCGTGGCAGTTGACAAAGTGGGTGTCCCTCATGCCCAGCTCTTTGGCGCGGTTGTTCATCTCTGCCACAAACAACTCCGTTACACCGGACACATGCTCAGCCAGCGCCACCGCCGCATCGTTGCCCGACGCCACACAGACCGCTTTCAGCAGCTCCTCCACCGTGATTTTCTCTCCCTCAGCCAGATACACGTTGCTGCCGCCCATGGAGGCGGCGTAGGCGCTGACTGTCACCACGTCATCATAGCCGATAGCACCTTTTTCAATGGCCTCCATGGTCAAAAGCAGCGTCATCACCTTGGTGACGCTGGCAGGCTCCAGCTTCTGATGTTCGTTTTGGGCGTACAGAATCTGCCCCGTGGTCTTTTCCATCAAAAGCGCCGCCGGCGCCTCGATCTCCAGCTCTACCGCCCATGCCGAAGCCGGCCACAGGCACAAAAAGAGCAGCGCAAGAACAATACATCGCTTCATCCGCGTTCCCTCCACAGCATTTTTCTCACCTTATGCGCCGACGCGGCAATTCATGCCGGGGGCGACATTTTTCGCCTTGCAAATCCACAGCGCGGCTGTTATAATGGCACAGTAACTGCATCTGCGGGGTTAGTTCATCGGTAGAACGGCAGCTTCCCAAGCTGCATAGGCGGGTTCGATTCCCGTACCCCGCTCCACGAAAAAGGCTCTTTTGTCCAGTAGACAAAAGAGCCTTTTTGAATGCTGCTTTCCTGTCGAAACGCGATGCACAAGACCTGTGTGATGCAGACTTCGCCTATCACAGTGTAGCTGCGTCACTTATTTACAAACACACCTATTTTGTGATATAATTTGCTCAAATTGGAGGTGTCTGTATGGCTATTAAGCTCCACGGAGTGAAGAAAAATCCCCCGTCCACCGCATCGCAACTTACTGCTCTGCTCCTCTTCGCTGTTTTGGGTACTTTTCTTATCCTTCACAAACCATACCCGAACGCGAAAATTGCAAAAGAGGATTGCACTTTTATCGAAACCGAGTTTCTCTCTTACGAAGAGGATTGGCACGGAAGCAGTCTTCGATACATTTTTATCAACTGCACAAACAGCAAGCAATACTACATCAAATGGACAGCTCATGACAAACTGCGCTCCGGAGTAGCTGCATTGCCCGAACGCGCAAATATCTCGCTTCTGCTTTACCCTGGTAGTAATGAAATTGTCAGTTTTGCGACTGAAAACGAAACTTTGTTGTCTCTTGATGATATGCTTCATTTCATGCACAAGCGAAATGTAGCCAATCGTTCCCTCGGCATCATCGTCTATGGCATTGTCCTCTGGGGCGCAATTAACCTGATCCCCCTCGTTCAACAAAAGAAGTCAAAACAATAAAACACTCCCTCCGCCCCTTT
>JAZKYM010000093.1:0-4091 GCA_045612165.1 Vescimonas sp. | reverse complement strand
TTTACACTCATTTTGTTTTTTCCTCCGTTCAGCATTAATGTAATCAATGCAATTTAATATGATAACAGAAATGGAAAGAAATTTCCACACCTTTTTGCATTAATCGCAAATTTTTTTAGGAATAAATCCCAGATAATCGGCAGACACCAGAGAAAACCGCGTTCCGTTGTAGTCTCCTTCAATAGAACGGCGGTGTGAAGCGCCGTGCAGGTGTCCGTAATAGCACTGACGCACACCGTAATCGCGCAGCAACCGCAGAATCTCAGGACAAGTATATCCCTGATAGACCGGCGGATAGTGGAGGAAGCAGATCTTCTCCTTCTCCCCTGCCGCCTGCAAGGATGTCTCCAGACGACCGGCTTCCCGCAGCAACACCTTTTCATTGTGGGTCCCCTGATTGTCCAGTTCGTAGAACCAACCACGGGTACCGCAAAGTGCGATGTCACCGTAAAACTTGCAGTTATTGTGCAAAATTTCCAGCGTCGTCAATTCATGCTGGGCAAAAAACTTTTCCATTTTCGACGCCGTATTCCACCAGTAGTCGTGGTTGCCCTTCATCAGCAGCTTTTTACCGGGCAAGGCATCGATAAACTTAAAGTCCTCCAACGACTCCTCCAACGACATTCCCCAAGAGAGATCGCCGCACAGCACCGTAACATCGTCATCATTCAGTTGGGCAAACGATTCTTCCAACCGCCGCACATAGTCGCGCCATCCCTCGCCAAACACCTCCATGGGCTTATTAGATGCAAGAGACAGATGCAGATCGCCGATGGCATACAGGGCCATGCGCTCACCTCTTTCCTTAAAAAATTCGTTTCAAATTATTCCAGAACAGGTCTTCCAGCAGCGACTCACCATAGCCGCGTTGACGCAGCCGTTCATACAGTTCCGGAATACTTTGCAAGCCGTCAATCCCTTTGACCAGCAGGTCGCAGCCGTCCATATCGCCGCCGAAACACACCGTTTTTTCACCGTTCAAATTCAAAAAATGCTCCATATGGGCAATCAGCGCATGGATATCGCCGCTGCCGCCCACAAAGTTGCGGTAAAAGTTCAGACCGACAATACCGCCGCTATCACGGATGGCACGGAACATATCATCCGTTAAATTGCGGCTATGCGCGCACAGCGTGCGTGCGTTGGAATGGGATGCAACCACCGGCCGCCGGCTGATCCGCATCAGATCCCAGAATCCGGTATCCGACAGGTGGGACACATCGGCATAGATACAGTTGCACTCCAGTTCACGCACAAAGTCAATTCCACGGGCAGACAACCCTCGTTCTGCGTCCCTTCCATTGGCACCGGAAATCGCGTTGGGGTGATTCCACGTCAGGTTCATCATTCGCACACCCCACTGCGCCACAGTCTCGATACGGTCAACGCGGCAGTCCAGCAGGTCTGCGCACTCAATACTCAGGAGCGCTGCCATCTTCCCAGCGTCCACGGCGGCATCAATCTGCCGAGAATTACGGCAAGCAGTCAACATATCGCTATTTGCTGCTACCTCATTCAGAAAACGCCGGTACAAACGCCGGCATACCGGCCACATCTCACCACGCGGAATCTCCTGCGCATCTGCGAAAAGAGCATAAACCTGGGCATAACGCCCCAACGCCGCGCCACGCTCCAAATCAACATGACCGCCGTTTCTGCGCAGCGAGCTATCGCCATCCAGCGCCATACCGATGGTATCACAATGTGCATCAAAGTAGGGAATTTTCATCGACCACCTCAAAATGCATTTTCCAGATACTCTATGCGGATGGATTCCGGTCTGTGCATCCCGTCACTGTAAACCTCCGCCACATCAAAGCGCACCGGACAGTCCAGTTCCTTTTCCATAAGGTAAAAAGACGCCGTCTTACGCAGTTTTTCCTGCTTGGCAGGTGTCACATAGTCACGGGGCAAGCCGCACTGCAAGTTGGTGCGCGTTTTCACCTCTACAAAGCAGAGGATCTTCCCTTTCCGCGCGATCAGGTCGATCTCACCAAAGCGGCAATGGTAGCTATGGGCGATCAGTTCATAGCCCTTCTTCCGTAGATAAGCCGCAACCTGTGCTTCGCCCCAAGTACCTTTGGCGCGGCTCATGCCTTCTTCTCCTCCCACTTTTTGAGGAATGTCTTTCGGTGGGCATCACAGGGCCCGTACTGATCCAGCATATCATAGTGGAGCTTCGTGCCATAGCCTTTATGCTTGGCAAACTGGTACTGGGGATAGTCCCGTTCCAGTTCCTCCACCACATAGCGGTCACGGCTGACTTTGGCAAGAATTGACGCCGCGGCAATGCTGGCACTCTTTCCGTCGCCGCCAATGACCGTCACATGAGGCGCGGTAATGGCCGCGCTCTTTCCCTTGTCGCGATTTCCGTCGATCAGCGCCATTTGCGGCTGCACGTTAAGGCCGTCAATGGCCAGCTGCATGGCTTTCATACGGGCGCTGAGGATATCCGTTGCATCGATCTCCTCTGCTTCCACACGGGCAATGGAATAGGCCACCGCCTGCTGACGGATGATGTCAAAAAGCGTTTCGCGCTTCTTCTCCGTCAGCTTTTTAGAGTCGTTCAGGCCGGAAATTTCGCAGTAAGGCGGTAGGATTACCGCTGCCGCGTACACAGGACCTGCCAGCGGACCGGCACCGGCCTCATCCACACCACAAACATAGCTCAGGCCTGCGTCCAGATATTCCTTTTCGATGTTCCAAAGTTCCATACTCAGTACCTCATAACTACCATACGGCAGCCGGCACACAAACTGGCCGTCATTTCCGTCTTGCTGAAGCGAGTCAAATGAGGCCCATCCAGCACATAGACGCCCTTTTCTATCAGAGCCTTTTTTCGCAAATTAACAGCCCACGCCACATCCCAGTCAACATCGACGGGCACAAAGAAAAGTCCCGGGCCGCCACTGGTCGTTACATGGCCGCGCAGCATTTCTCTTCCGCAATTAGGGCATTTCATCGCGTCATCCCTCGCTTAATTTCAACGAATATCTTCCGGAGTCTCCAATGTAAAGCGCCCCAACTTGCCACCGCGGAACTCGTCCAACAGGATGCGAGCCATGCGTTCCGTGTCCACCTCGGCGCCGCGCATGAGGAAGCCACGCTTGCGTCCGGCCTTGGTCAGCAGATCATAGCCGCTGTCCTCTTCGTCAATAGTGATTTTATAGCGCTCGGTAACAATATCAGCATAGTGGCTGCCCAGATATTCCATCAGGCAGCTAGCCAACTCTTCCAGATCCATCACGTCATCCTTGATGGCGCCGGTAAAGGCAAGGTGCATACCCACCTTGGTGTCGTCAAATTTCGGCCACAGGATACCGGGCGTATCCAGCAGCTCCAGCGTATTGTCTACCGGCACCCACTGCTTCGTGCGAGTCACACCGGGGCGGTCCTCCGCCTTGGCGGTCTTACGCTTGGCAACTTTGTTGATAAAAGTGGACTTACCCACGTTAGGAATACCCAGCACCATAACACGGACTGTGCGGCCAATCTGGCCCTTTTCAGCCCAAGCGGTCAGTTTCTCTTTCAGCAGTTCGCGAACAGCACCTGCAAACTGGGCAGTACCCACACCGCCTTTGGCGTTTGCCTCCAAAACGGCGTAGCCTTGCTGTCTGAAATAGGCAGCCCATCGCTTGGTCTGGACAGGGTCGGCCTGATCCACGCGGTTGAGCACCATCAGACGGGGCTTCCCTGCCGTCATCTCGTCCACATCGGGGTTGCGGCTGGAGATTGGGATACGGGCATCCACGATCTCGCATACAGCATCCATATTCTTGATCTCGGCCACGATCATGCGCTTGGTTTTTGTCATATGGCCGGGAAACCAGCTCAGTCCTTCGATCTGCATTACGATCACCTCTCATATATCTGCATATTGTTGCTATTATACCATACTTTTCGGTAAAAGGAAATAGGAAAAACCCGTTCGCAGTTGCGAACGGGTTTTTGGATCGGCCAATATAGCTTACAGCTTCTCCTTGATCTTGGCAGCCTTGCCAACGCGGCCACGCAGATAGTACAGCTTGGCGCGACGGACATAACCGTGACGAACAGTCTCGATCTTGTCGATAGAGGGAGAATGAACGGGG
>JAZKYM010000092.1:0-10119 GCA_045612165.1 Vescimonas sp. | reverse complement strand
ATTAAACGCGCCGGGGCGCTGATCGGGCATCACGGCTGCCATCAAGGCGCGGAAGCGGCTGCGAGTTTTTGCCTCGAGGATATTTTCCTCGCTGCCGGTGATGCGGCTGGCCACGCGCAGCACATTGCCGTCCACAGCAGGTACCGGCTGGTTGAAGGCAATAGAGAGGATCGCGCCGGCGGTGTAGTCACCAATGCCCGGCAGCGCCATCACTTCCTCGTATGTGTCGGGAAAACTGCCGCGCTGCACGATTTGTTGGGCGGCTTTTTGCAGGTTACGGGCGCGGCTGTAGTAGCCTAAGCCCTCCCACAGCTTCATCAGCTGCTCTGTGTCGGCCTTAGCCAGGGCCTCCACTGTGGGGAAAGCCGCCATAAAACGGTGGAAATAAGGGATGACAGCCGTTACCCGTGTTTGCTGCAGCATGATTTCCGACACCCACGTGCGGTAGGGGCTGACTTCTTCGCGCCACGGCAGGCTGCGGTGGTGCGCATCGTACCAGGGCAGCAGGACGAGCGGCAACTGATTCAGTTGTTGCAGAGCCTTGTCCATAGCGATTATCCTTTGCTGAATCGTTTGGCATAGCCGCAGCGGCGGCATAGCTCCTCGGTGGGCTGCCGACGGGAAAAGCCGTCGATGATGGCCTGTGCCCGGGGAGTGTTTAATATCTCGTCAAAATTCTGGTGAAAAAGGTTGCCCAGAGGGATCTGGCCTTCGCCGTCAAGACAGCAGGGCACCACGGTGCCGTCGCACAGAACAGCGACCTGCTGCCGCAGCCCCAGACAGAATTCCACACCACCCTCGGCGGCGGAAAGATCGGGCCAGTCGAATTTCTCGGCGCTCTCTAAATACAGGCGGTCGCCCAGCTTTCGGTTTCCCCTCACATCCAGCGGAATTTCTGCAACGTTTTTATCAAATTCCCTCGACAAAATTTCAAAAATTTGCGTATTTTTTTCATTCTTTCCGCCCTCGTTCCACAAGCGGAAAGCGCAGATCACGCCGCGCTGCGCCAACGCGGCGCAGGCTCGGGCGGTTTGCGACACATACTCGTCCAGACCGTCGATCCCATCGTTGCCCTCAAAACTGTGGAGCGAAACGCTGATCTTGTGGAGCCTGTCTGCGTTCATTAGTACAGGCAGCGATCGCTTCAGAAGGGTGCCGTTGGTGGTCAGGCAGATTTTGAAGTTCTGATCGGCAGCAGTGGCGAGAATCTCCGCCAGCTGTGGGTGCAGCAGCGGCTCACCCATCACGTGGAGATAAAGATATTCTGTGTGACCTTTCAGCTGCTGCGCCAGACGGGAAAATTCCTCAACAGAGAGAAAGCGCTTGGGGCGCTTGGTGCCGGGGCAGAAACTGCAGGAGAGATTACATACGTTGGTGATTTCCAGATAAACGCGCTTGAGCATGCAGCACCCCCCTTTCCAAGTAAATCTATTGTATCATATCGGCGCGGCTTTGCAAAGAAAAAAGGATGTGTTGGAAGAACACATCCTTTTTTATGTCATTGTGCAATCATGTAGCTGTCGGCAGCGGCATAGGTGGAGGTAATGACCAGACGGGTGGAGCGGTCATAGCTGCTGTCCAGCTTGCCGATGAGCCAGTAGTAAGCCGAGCTGTCCTGCGGCACATAGATTCGGTCGAAGGATTCGGTCAGCACTTGAGAAGGCAGACCGCTCACATCGAAGGAGTAGTCGGTGCCGATGCTGCCCGGCAGGATCACGCTGACGGCCACCTGAGGGCCGACTGCTTCGCGCACCCGATCCACCAGTGCGGTGATATCTGCGGCGCGGTTGGCTGCGGCGTTGGCGGTGGTCTGGTTCAGGTTGCCCTCGATGGGATAGCGCAGATGATCCAGTAGGATTTCGTCAAAGCCCAGAGCGACACACTCTTTGGCCAGCGCGCAGATATGCTCGATGACCTGTTCGTTGGTAGGATCCAGCCAGAAACGGTTGTAGTTATCTATCCATTGGCCGCCCTGTTTATAGCGCACGGCGGCATCGGGGACAGCCAGCGCGAAGGCGTTGTCGCACAGTACGGACATGCGCGCCACGGTGTAGCAGTCGCTGGAGGCGATAGTCTGCAAATGGGTGGAAGTCACTTCGCTGCCGCGCAGAACGTTGGCAGGCAGGTCGATGGCGGTATGATAGGCGATGGAGCCGTCATAACGCTTGACGTTGACCACAACGGCCTCCCATCCCTGCAGCTGGGCGGAGGGGTCGCTGTAAAGACAGCTATAGCCCAGTTCCTTTGCTTTGAGAGGCTGCAAAACCAGCGGCTGCGGATCGGGATCCGGCGTGGGATCCGGATCGGGATCCGGTACGGGGTCCTCCCGTTGGATGTTTATGTCCGTTTCCGGGAGCGTGTGATCCTTGTCGGATTGCTGGCGGTCGACAAAGGGTAGATCAATAGAAATGCTGCCGTCGTCGTGATAGACGATGTAGCGCTGCAGATACAGAAAGGCGCAGGCGCCTAACAGAATCAGCAGCAAAAGGAGCACCAGCAGCTTTTTGCCGCCGCGGCCCCTGCCGCGATATTGGTGATAACCTTTTGTTGCCATACGGGGGGTGCTCCTTTCAAAAATAAGAATCAGGGCTCGATGGCATCCAGCAGGTCGACGCGGCGCTGGTGGCGGCCGCCTTCAAACTCAGTGTTCAGGAAGATTTCCACCATACGCAGAGCCACGTTGGTGCCGGTCAGGCCGGCGCCCATGGCCAGTACGTTGGCGTTGTTGTGGCGGCGAGTCATCTCGGCGCTGAGCACGTCGGTGCAGTGGGCGCAGCGAACGCCCTTGACCTTGTTGGCAGCGATGGAGATGCCGATACCGGTGGTGCAGATGACGATGCCAAAATCGGCTTCGCCGGAAACGACGGCGCGGCCGACTTTCTCGCCGTAGGCAGGATAGTCTACGCTGTCGCGGTTATAGCAGCCGTAATCCTCAACGTCAATGTCGTGTTCCTCCAGCCAGATCAGCACATCCTGCTTGAGCAGATAGCCGCCGTGGTCACAACCGATAGCGATTTTCATAGGTGATCTCCTCTCTTGTTGACAAAATGAATGATATTCACAGATTCGCCTTACGGCGCGGATGACAGGGGATGGAAAATGGGTTGGCCCCGGTCAAAGGTGGCAAAATATTGCCAGCCGGTTTGACGCAGCAATTGCTGGCAGCTATGCACAGCAAGACCGATGTGCTCCGGTACGTGGGCATCCGATCCGATGGTAACTACCTGACCACCCATTTTTCTGAACAGGCGCAGCAGGTGGGCGCTGGGCAAGGGGGAAGCACCGCGGTTGGTATTCAGCTCCAGTCCGATGCCTTTGGCGATCATGAGAGAGAAGATTTCCTCCATCCGCTCTGTCCGGTCGTCAAAGGTCAGATCAAGCCCCACGTTATTTTTGATGTAGCGCAGAGGAAGGGTCAGATGACCCAGCACATGGAATTTGCCGTAGTTGACCAGCTTGACGGTTTCGTCCAGATAGTCGTCCATAATAGCGCGGAAATAGTCCATATCCCGTTTTTCCATGTAGTATAGATCGAAATAATCAAACTTCTTACTGGCAGTATGCACCGAACCGATCACAAAGTCAAGAGGTGGCGCATTTTGCAGAAGAATATCGGCCCGTTCCTGAGAGATGGTGGCCTCGCCCAGCTCGGCACCCATGCGGATCACCAGACGGTCGCCGTACCGATCCCGTGCCTCGTCAATCTGGCGCTGCAGCGCGGGCCAGTCAAAGTCGGTGCGCGGCTGATAGGTGTTCCAGTAGATGGTATCCAGATGATCGGTGATGCAGATCTCGTGCAGACCCCGTTCCAAGGCAATCTCCGCAATTTGAGAAGCGGTAAGCTTGCCGTCGGGAGAGCAGGTCGTGTGGAGATGGTAATCGGCCAGATACATAGGCCACCTCACTTGGACTTAAACTTCTTGAAAAAGCTCTTCTGCTGCTCGTAATTGCCTTCGCCCAGCGTGTCGCCGAACTTGCGCAGAGCGTCCTTTTGCTCGCGGTTTAGGTTGCGGGGTGTTTCGATGGTAACGGTGACGTACTGGTCGCCGCGTCCACGCCCGTTGAGGACGGGGATACCCTTGCCGCGCAGGCGGAACACCGTGCCGGTCTGGGTTCCCTCGGGGATAGCATACTTCACCTTGCCGTCGATGGTGGGGATCTCCAGTTCGGCACCCAGAACAGCCTGTGTAAAGGTGATGGGCGCTTCACAGAAAACGCTGGTGCCCTCGCGGCGGAACAGCTCGTGAGGTTTGATCATCACCGTGATCAGAAGATCGCCGCTGGGACCGCCGTTTTTACCGGCGTGACCCTGACCGCGCAAAGAGATGGTCTGGCCGTTGTCGATACCGGCAGGAATCGAGATTTTCACCGTGCGGCGCTTGTGGGTGCGGCCGCTGCCGCGGCACTCACCGCAGGGCTGGTGGATGATCTTACCCTGACCGCCGCACTTGGGACAGGTGGAAGTGGTTGCAAAAACGCCCATAGGGGTCTGGCGGCGCACCTGCACCGTGCCGCTGCCGCGGCAGTCGGGGCAAATCTCGGGCGTGGTGCCTTCGGCACAGCCGCTGCCGTGGCAGACGGGACATTCCTCACTGCGCTCCAGCGTCACATCCTTTTCGCAGCCGAAGGCGGCTTCCACAAAGGAGACGGAAACGCTCATGCGGATGCTCTCGCCACGCTGGGGGCCGTTGCGGCGCTGCTGTGTGCCGCCGCCAAAACCGCCGCCAAAGAAGCTGCCGAAGATATCACCCAGATCGCCGAAGTCGAAGCCGGCACCGGCGCCACCGCCCCAGCCGCCGCCACCGGCACCGTAATTGGGATCGACGCCGGCAAAGCCGAACTGGTCGTAGCGAGCTTTTTTGGTGGGATCGGAAAGAACCTCGTTGGCCTCGTTGATCTCCTTGAACTTCTCCTCGGCTTCCTTGTCGCCGGGATTCATGTCCGGATGATACTTGCGAGCCAGCTTTTTATATGCTTTTTTGATTTCGTCCTCGCTGGCACCTTTGCTGATACCAAGGACTTCGTAGTAATCGCGTTTATTCTCTGCCATGTTATATTGCTCCTAAACGCCACAAACAGGGACAGGTGATCCTGCCCCTATTTGTGATGAAATTTCTTTTACTTGCTCTCGTCGTCGTCCACGACCTGATAATCAGCGTCGTAGTACTGACCGCCCTGTGCGCCGGGATCACCGGCGGCGTTGGGATCGCCCTGAGGGGCAGACTGCTGATACAGCTTCTCGCTCATCTTATAGAACAGCTGGGTCAGCTCTTCGGTGGCAGCCTTGATGGCGTCGGTGTCGTCACCCTTTAGCGTTTCCTTCAGCTTGTCGATACCGGCCTGGATGGGGGCCTTCTCGCTCTCGGGCAGCTTGTCGCCCACTTCGCTCAGGGTCTTCTCGGACTGGTAGACCATCTGGTCGGCCTGGTTGCGGATCTCAACCTTCTCCTTGATCTTGGCATCCTCGGCGGCATACTGCTCGGCCTCGCGGACGGCCTTCTCGATGTCTTCCTTGCTCATGTTGGAGGAAGCGGTGATGGTGATGTGCTGCTCCTTACCGGTGCCCAGATCCTTAGCGGAGACGTTGACGATGCCGTTGGCGTCGATGTCGAAGGTGACCTCGATCTGAGGAACGCCGCGACGGGCAGGAGCAATACCGTCCAGATGGAAGCGGCCCAGGCTCTTGTTGCCGGCGGCCATCTCGCGCTCGCCCTGCAGCACGTTGACTTCCACGCTGGTCTGATTGTCAGCAGCGGTGGAGAAGATCTGGCTCTTCTTGACGGGGATGGTGGTGTTGCGCTCGATCAGACGGGTGCACACGCCGCCCATGGTTTCGATACCCAGAGACAGGGGGGTGACGTCCAGCAGCAGCAGACCCTTCACATCGCCGGTCAGCACGCCGGCCTGCAGGGCAGCGCCCATGGCCACGCACTCGTCGGGGTTGATGCCCTTGAAAGGCTCGGAGCCGGTGTAGTTCTTCACAGCCTCGGCAACGGCAGGGATACGGCTGGAGCCGCCCACCATCAGAACCTTGGCCAGATCGCTGGGCTTCAGGCCGGCGTCAGACATGGCCTGACGGACGGGGCCCATGGTGGCGTCCACCAGATGACCGGTCAGCTCGTTGAACTTGGCGCGGGTCAGCGTCAGATCCAGATGCTTGGGGCCGGTGGCATCGGCGGTGATATAGGGCAGGTTGATGTTGGAGGTGGTCACGCCGCTCAGCTCGATCTTGGCCTTCTCGGCGGCTTCCTTCAGGCGCTGCATAGCCACCTTGTCGCCGCTCAGATCAACGCCCTCGGTGCGCTTGAACTCGGCCACCAGCCAGCGCATGATGCACTGGTCGAAGTCGTCGCCGCCCAGACGGTTGTTACCGGCGGTAGCCAGAACTTCGATGACGCCGTCGTCGATCTCCAGAATGGAGACGTCGAAGGTGCCGCCGCCCAGATCGTAGACCATGATCTTCTGAGCCTGCTCCTTATCCACACCATAAGCCAGAGCAGCTGCGGTGGGCTCGTTGATGATGCGCTTGACTTCCAGACCGGCGATGCGGCCGGCGTCCTTGGTGGCCTGACGCTGTGCGTCGGTGAAGTAAGCAGGAACGGTGATGACAGCCTCGGTGACGGTGGTGCCCAGATAGCTCTCGGCGTCAGCCTTCAGCTTCTGCAGAACCATGGCGCTGATCTCCTGAGGAGTATAAGCCTTGCTGTCAATGTTGACGCGGTAGTCGCTGCCCATCTCACGCTTGATGGAAGCGATGGTGCGGTCGGGGTTGGTGATAGCCTGACGCTTGGCCACCTGGCCGATCATGCGCTCACCGGTCTTAGAGAAAGCCACCACAGAGGGAGTGGTGCGGTTACCTTCTGCGTTGGCGATAACGACTGCCTCGCCGCCTTCCATAACGGCTACGCAGGAGTTGGTAGTACCCAGGTCAATACCGATAACTTTAGACATAATGTTTGCCTCCTAAATATGATCAATGTGTTTTTTGATTTTGTTATTACAAGGGAAAATCCCGTGAATTTCTTAGTTTGCTACTTTTACCATGGCGAAGCGCAGAACTTTGCCGCCCATGGTGAAGCCGCGCTGGAAAACTTCCACAACGGTGCTCTCTTCGATCGTCTCGTCCTCCACATGCATCACGGCGTTGTGAAGCTCGGGGTCAAAGGGCTTGCCCAGTGCGTCGATTTCGGTGACGCCTTGCTTGGCCAGAACATCGACGAACTGCTTGCAGATCATCTCCAGACCGGTACGGTTGGGGTCGCCTTCGGGATACTGGGCAACGCCGCGCAGCAGGTTGTCGTACACGTCCAAAAAGGGCTTGATGGTGTCGGCCTTGGCGCTGCCGTACAGGTTCTCCTTCTCTTTGACGGTGCGCTTGCGGTAGTTGTCATATTCCGCAGCCAAACGCAGATACTTGTCGCCGCTCTCGGCCACCATCTGGGCCAGCTGCTCCATTTTCTCCATCTGCTCGCGGGTGACGGTAAAGGTTTCCTCCGCGGTGGTCTCCTCGGCGGCTTCGCCAGCCGGCTCGGTGTGGATTTCCTCGGCAGGAAGATCCTTCTTTTCCTTTTCGCTCATTGTTGCGTGTCCTCCTTCGTGGGTAACTGGGGTTTGCCAAACATACGGCTCAGACTTTCGGCAAAGTAGCTCAGCCGGGCGGCCACCGTGGCGTAATCCATACGCGTGGGGCCTACCACACCCACCAGTCCTCGCATATTATCTCCGATATCATAGCTGGCAATCACAACGCTGCTCTCTTTTAGGGCGTCGTTGACATTTTCCGGTCCGATGAGAATCTGCATGGAATTATTGCCCACCGGCACAGGGAGATTTTCTTTGTTGTCCACCATAAAACTCATCAAGTTGTGGGCCTTATCCACGTCCCGGTATTCTGGGAACTTGAGAAGCTGGCTGGCGCCGCCGGTAAACACCGACTGGTGGGTGGCGCTGCGCAGCAGGTCGCAGGCGTAATCGCAGACCTGATTGAGCAGCAAAAACCAGTTGCCGCTCACTTGATCCGACAGGCTCATCAGCCGTGCGCTGATATCCTGTGCGGAAATGCCGGAGAAATGGGCGTTCAAAAGGTGACTCATTTCCGGCAGGCGGTTTTCCTCTACGGGAAGCTGCACACTCATCAGCTGGCTTTTCACGCGGCTGTCGGAGAGCATCACCACAGCGATGAAGCTGCGCTGGTCCACGCCGATCAACTCAAAACGCCGTACCGAGATGTCGCTGCGGCCCTCGGTCATGCTGTAAGCAGGATATCCCACCACACGGGAGATCATCTGGCCGGCCTGAGACATGACCTGATCGACCTGCGCCATCTTTCCGGTGAGGGTGGCGTTGATGGATTCGGTTTCCTCCGCGGTCAGCGTGTGCTGCTCCATCAGCTCGTTGACATAGAGCCGATAACCTGCCGGCGACGGAATGCGTCCGGCAGAGGTGTGAGGCTGCTCCAGATAGCCCATCTCCACCAGATCCGCCAATTCGTTGCGGATGGTGGCGGGGCTGATCTTACCGGGCATTTTCTCGGCAATCACTTTGGAGCCTACCGGCTCGGCCGTGGCCACGTAGCTGTCCACCACGATTTTCAATATTTGCTTTTTTCGGGCGGTCAGTTCCATAGCTTGCTCCTTTTTAGCACTCTTTCCTCTTGAGTGCTAAGTGCAGTTTACCACCCCGGTGCCACAATGTCAATACTTGTGAAGGTAAACGATTTGTGAACGAAAAAAGGCCGCGCCTTTTTGGCGCGGCCTTGGAATGTGGAGTTATCGCCACGGGATACGGTCACCTTCAATTTGGCAGGGCGACCAGTGCATACGGTGCATGGTGGGCAGAACCGCCTGCAGGATCCACACCAGCAGAAGGATCTGGAACGGGAGATACAGGGCGTTTTTCCATGCGCTGGTGGTCATGTAGTAGATATAACCTTTGCTGTAGAGTATGGCGCTCCATAAAGAGCCGAGGAAGACGTTCTGGACATTGGTGATGAGCTTGACCGCCACGATGCGCCAGATGGTGATGCGCTGTCGGTAGAGAAACAGCGAATAGAGGATGCAGCCGGTGATGGTGGTGATCATATAGCCGGGGAAATAAGGGCCGCTGGAATTGCCCAGAAAGAAGCCCAGTGTATCTTCGGCGGCGCCAAAGACAATGGAGACGATGGGGCCGCAGACGGCGGCACACAGGGCGCGGGCCAGGAAGGTGACGCTGAGGGACAGACTTTCGCCCAGAGGGATTTTGAACTTATTGAGGATCAAGCAGGCGGCGATCATCAATGCGGCAAAGGTCAGCTTGCGCAGATCCTTCAGCTCACGCAGGGCGTCGGACCAGTATCCACGGGAAAAAGGTGTGTGGTACAGTTTCATAAAAAACCTCCTCTGTGTTGGGCAGCCCAAGGTGGGGACAGCCGCACAGAGGAGCGAGGGTAAACACCCGGCATCCCAATATGCGGCAGCGGGATGCGGCGTCTGTACTGCACGGCTTGCCGCCGTTTCGTCCGGCGGACAACTCCCCGTCCCGCCGGCACTTTGCAACACACAGAGGCCTACTCTGCCTAGTCTTGATTTTATGATACGCCTGTTGTGGAGAAAAAGCAAGAAAAAAGAAGAGCTGCCCGAAGACAGCTCTTCTTTATATAAGGTGTGATTACTCAGCCTTGGGAGCCTCAGCGGCAGTCTTCTCGGCAGCGGCCTTGGCAGCAGCAGCCTTACGCTCGGCGGCAGCCTTCTGAGCGGCCTTGAACTTTTCCTTCTCCTCAGCGGTAGGAACGGGCTCAATGGCGTTCTTGGGGCAGGCCTTGGCGCACATGGTGCAGCCCTTGCACTTGTCATAATCGATGACGGCCACATTGTTGACAACGTGGATGGCGTCGAACTTGCAGGTACGCTCGCACAGACCGCAACCGATGCAGGAAACGGCGCAGACCTTAGCGGCAGCGGCGCCCTTATCCTTGTTGGAGCAGTTGACGAACACCTTCTTGGAATAGGGAACTTCCACGATCAGCTTGCGGGGGCAGGCCTCACGGCAGGCGCCGCAGTTGGTGCATTTTTCCTTGTCGACGACGGCAGCGCCGTTCTCGCCGATGTGGATGGCATCAAACTGGCAGGCGGCCACGCA
>JAZKYM010000091.1:0-13977 GCA_045612165.1 Vescimonas sp. | reverse complement strand
AAGCACGAGCCTTACCAGAATAAGTAAGTTAATTAACAGGCCTCCGGTCTGATGATTAAAAGTAAGTGATTAATTTTATTAGGAGGAACCACACATGAAAGTCGCAATTTTTGGCGCCGGCACTATGGGCAGCGGCATTGCTCAGGTTTTTGCTGCTAGGGGCCACACTGCTATGATGTATGCTTCCAGTGTTGCCAGCGCTCAGCGTCATCGTGACAAGCTGGCTGCTTCTCTGAACAAGAGAGTTGCCAAGGGCAAGATGGCTCAGGAAGCTGCTGACGATCTGATGAGCCGCGTGCTGGTCGAGGAAATCGAAGCTGCCGCCGATGCTGATCTGATCATCGAGTGCGTTGCTGAGAACATGGCCGTCAAGAAGGAACTGCTGGGCCGTCTGGATGCTATCTGCAAGGAGAGCGCCATCTTCGCTTCCAACACCTCTTCTCTGTCCATCACCGAGATGGCCAGCGGTCTGAACCACCAGCTGGTTGGTATGCACTTCTTTAACCCCGTGCCCGCTATGAAGCTGGTCGAGGTTATCGCCGGTGCCAACACCCCCGCCGAGCTGGTTGAATACATCAAGAATCTGTCCATCGAGATCGGCAAGACCCCCGTTGTCGTCAACGAGGCTCCCGGTTTTGTGGTCAACAAGATCCTGGTTCCCTATTGCAACGAAGGCGTTTGCATTCTGCAGGAAGGCGTTGCTTCCGCAGAAGATATCGATATTGCTATGCAGCTGGGTGCCAATCATCCCATGGGCCCCCTGCACCTGGGCGATCTGATCGGCTGGGACGTCGTGCTGAGCATCATGGATGTTCTGTACAATGAGACCGGTGACAGCAAGTATCGTGCAAACGTACTGATCCGTAAGATGGTTCGCGCCGGCAAGCTTGGTATCAAGAGCGGCGAGGGCTTCTTTAACTACAAAAAGTAATTGGAAAAGGAGAAAAAAGTATGGATTTCCATCTGACTAAGGAGCAGCAGCTCGTTCGCAAGATGTATCGCGAGTTTGCTGAGAACGAAGTAAAGCCTCTGGCTGCCGAGATCGACGAAGAAGAGCGTTTCCCCATGGAGACCGTCGAGAAGATGGCTAAGCTGGGCATGATGGGCATTTACTTCCCCAAGCAGTACGGCGGTGCAGGCGGCGACGTCCTGTCCTATGCCATGTGCGTTGAGGAGCTGTCCAAGGTTTGCGCTACCACCGGTGTTATCGTTTCCGCTCACACCTCTCTGTGCGCTGCCCCCATTTTTGAGAACGGCACTGAGGAGCAGAAGATGAAGTATCTGCCCGACCTGTGCTCCGGCCGCAAGATCGGCGCTTTCGGTCTGACCGAGCCCGGTGCCGGTACTGATGCTCAGGGCCAGCAGACCACCGCTGTTCTGGATGAGTCCGGCGAGAACTACATCCTGAACGGTTCCAAGTGCTTCATCACCAACGGTAACGTGGCCAGCACCTTCGTGGTCATCGCTGTCACCGGCAAGACCGTTGACAAGCGCGGCCGCTCCATGAAGGAGATCTCCGCTTTCATCGTTGAGAGCACTGACCCCGGCTTCTCCCAGGGTAAGCACGAGAAGAAGATGGGTATTCGCGGTTCCTCTACCTGCGACCTGATCTTCGAAGACTGCATCATCCCCAAGGATCGTATGCTGGGCAAGAAGGGCGACGGCTTCAAGATCGCCATGAAGACTCTGGACGGCGGCCGTATCGGTATCGCTTCCCAGGCTCTGGGTATTGGCGAAGGCGCCGTGGAAGAGGCCATCAAGTACACCAAGGAGCGCGTCCAGTTCGGCAAGCGCATCTCCCAGTTCCAGAACACTCAGTTCCAGCTGGCTGATATGCACACCCGTATGCAGGCTGCTCAGTACCTGGTCTACGCCGCTGCCAAGAAGAAGGACAACCACGAGCCCTACAGCATGGATGCTGCTATGGCTAAGCTGTTCGCCGCTGAGTCTGCTTCCGATGTGACTCGCCGCGCTGTCCAGCTGTTTGGTGGTTACGGTTATACCCGTGAGTATCCCGTGGAGCGCATGATGCGTGACGCTAAGATCACCGAGATCTATGAGGGTACTTCTGAGGTCCAGCGTATGGTCATCGCTGCCAACCTGGGCGTTAAGTAATTGAGGAGGTAATGGCATTATGAAAATTATGGTTACTGTTAAGCAGGTTCCCGATACCTCCGGTAAGGTGGCTGTGAACCCCGATGGTACTCTGGATCGTGCATCCATGCAGACCATCATCAACCCCGATGATATGAACGCCGTTGAGGCCGCTCTGGCTCTGAAGGACGAGCTGGGCTGCAAGGTCATCGCTTTCACCATGGGTCCCCCTCCTGCAGAGGGCATGCTGCGTGAGCTGATGGCTATGGGCGTGGACGAGGGCGTGCTGGTCACCGCTCGTGAGTTCGGTGGTTCCGATACCTTCGCTACTTCCCAGATTCTGGCTGCTGCTATCGACAACTACGGCGTGGACGAGGATGACATCATCCTGGCCGGCCGTCAGGCTATCGACGGTGACACCGCTCAGGTCGGTCCCCAGATCGCTGAGAAGCTGAATCTGCCCCAGATCACCTACGCCGGTGAGATCAAGAAGGAAGGCAACACCCTGACCGTCAAGCGTATGCTGGAAGATGGCTACATGACCGTCAAGGTTCAGACCCCCTGCATGATCACCTGCATCAAGGAACTGAACAATCCCCGTTACATGAGCGTGGGCGGCATCTTTGAGTGCTATTCCAAGCCTCTGGTCACCATGACCTATGAGACTCTGAAGGATCACCCCCTGATCGACAAGAGCACCATCGGTCTGGCCGGTTCTCCCACCAACATTCTGACCTCCTTCACTCCCCCCCAGAAGGGCGCCGGCATGATGCTGGATGGCGATGGCAAGGAGACCACTGACAAGCTGGCTGGCATTCTGGCCGCCAAGCACATCATCTAAGAGGAAGGAGAAAGAAAAATGGCTTTTAATAGTGCTGATATCGGCGCCTTCAAGAACGTTTGGGTGTTCTGCGAGCAGCGCCAGGGCGTGATGATGCCCACTACTTTCGAACTGATCTCCGAGGGTCGCAAGCTGGCCGATGAGCTGGGCGTTGAGCTGTGCGGTATCCTGCTGGGTGACAACGTTGACGGTATCGCCAACGAGCTGGGCGGCTACGGCGCCGACAAGGTGTACGTTTACAACAGCCCCCTGCTGAAGGACTTCACCACCGACGCTTATACCAAGGTTATCGTTGAGGCCGTTGAGGAGTTCAAGCCCGAGGTTCTGGTGTTTGGTGCTTCCAACATCGGCCGTGATCTGGCTCCCCGTTGCGCAGCCCGTCTGCACACCGGTCTGTGCGCCGACTGTACCCACCTGGACATCGACATGCCCAACTACAAGGGCTTCCTGAAGGAAGTTTCCACCCTGCCTGCTGAGCGTATCGAGAAGCTGGGCACCGTGATGATCAACCGTGAGCCCCACTCCGTGGAGCGCGACCTGAAGATGACCCGTCCTGCTTTCGGCGGTCACCTGATGGCTTCCATCATCTGCCCCCGTTTCCGTCCCGCTATGGCTACCGTCCGTCCCGGCGTTATGAAGAAGCGCGCCTATGACGAGGCTAAGGCTGCTGCTGTTGAGATTCTGCATCCTGCTTTCAACCTGACCGCTGAGGACATCAAGACCGAGGTTGTCGAGATCGTTAAGGCTGCCAAGAAGATGGTTGACCTGATCGGTGCTGACTTCATCGTCTCCGTCGGCCGCGGCATCAGCAAGGATGTTGAGAAGGGTATCGCTCTGGCTGAGGAGCTGGCTGAGGTTCTGGGCGGCGTCGTGGGTTCTTCCCGTGCCTGCGTTGACTCCGGCTGGATCGGTGCTGACCACCAGGTCGGCCAGACCGGTAAGACCGTCCATCCCAAGGTCTATGTTGCTCTGGGTATTTCCGGCGCCATCCAGCACAAGGCTGGTATGCAGGATTCCGAGTGCATCATCGCCGTCAACAAGAACGAGAACGCCCCCATCTTCGAGGTGGCTGACTACGGTATCGTTGGCGACCTGTTCAAGGTCGTTCCCCAGCTGATCGAGTCCATCAAGGCTGCTAAGGCTGCCAAGTAAGTGACCGATTGCGAAACGGCATACAAAAAGGGTTGTCCCATTTGGGACAACCCTTTTTTTGCTTATTGGAAAACATTTGCTTTTTCTTGCTATGTTACCCCTCTTGTAGTATGATAACCTTACCAACTGCGGAAAGGGGAGAGGGAGATGATCTATCGCTGTGTGCGCGAGCATAACGGCCCGGATACCCTCCTGTGGTGTACCGACCTGCCCGGCGTGTGTACCCGTGGCGCGGATCTGCAAACGGCGCAGGAGAAGATGGCTGACGAGATTCGCTCCTTTTTGCGTTGGGCTGGGGAAGCTGTGCCCGAGACGGTGACGGTGGAAATCACAGCAGAATGTGCCTGCGATTTGCGCGTCTCCGATGCCGATTCCGACCTGCTGTTTGACACGGAACGCCAGCCGTTGACTGCCGCGGAATACCAGCGTCTCAAAGCGCTGGCGCTGCGCTCGGCCAAAGATTTTTACCAACAATATTACGCTATTCCCGACAAAAATGCCAGCGTACTGCCGCATCGTAAAACATTTTACGGCGATTTACCTCGCACAGCGCAGGAGATGTATGACCATACCAAAAACGTCAATGCCTACTATTTTGGCGAGATCTGCGTGGATGCCGACAATGAAGGCAGCATTTGGGACTGCCGCGCACGAGGCTTTGCGGCGTTGGAGCAGCAGCCGAACTTCCTCACCCGCGCTGCCGAAGAGGGAAGCTATGGCGAGTGGTGGTCGCTGCGTAAAGTACTGCGCCGCTTTTTGTGGCATGACCGTATCCATGCCCGGGCTATGTACCGTATGGCTTGCCGCACCTTCGGCGAGGACGCGGTGGAGAACGTGTTCGGATTTGACAGATAAAAAAGTAGCACTGCCGAAGCAGTGCAACTTTTTTGTTCTTATTCCGGATAACCGTCCTTCAGCGTGTCGTCGTAGAAGGCGCGCTCACCGCCGATGAACTTGGGACGCACACGAGCCGCCAAAACCATGGCCTCGCCAATGGTGCGCTGTGCCAGCCGCACCGGCACGGCTACCTTTTTCAGGTGCATGCCGATCAGCGTGCCGCCGATGTCCAGACCTGCATCGGCGCGGATCTCCTCCAGCGCCACAGGATGACGGAAATTCTGATAGCAAGCCGTAGCAAAAGAGCCGCCTGCCTTGGGCTGCGGTACCACGTTGACGATGTCTGCATAGGGAACGGCCTCGCGCTCCACGATCAGGGCGCGGTTGAGATGCTCGCAGCACTGAGCCGCCACGTAGATGCCAAGCGGAGCAAACACACTCTGCAGTCCGTCATAGATGGCCTGACCCACTTCCGGCGTGGACCAGCTGCCCACCTGATGACCCACCACTTCGCTGCTGGAGCAGCCGATGACCACGATCTGTCCGCGGTGCAGCTTGGCAGCGTCTACCAACTGTGCGGCAGCTGCCGCTGCGTCGGCATAGATGCGCTGTAAAATATCGTTATTTTCTGCCTTGTGGATGGTTCCACCCATAGAAATTCTTCCTTTCAAAGATAAGTCGTTTTCGTCAGCTTATCATATTTCCCGGGTTAAGGCAACTTTTTTTCAAGTCCGGTGCGTCGCAGAGCCGACATCAATACCGTGGCAGCAACCAGACCGAACACGCCCTGCACCAGATTGCCGGGGATACCGGCGACGGCGCCGATACTGCCGTAACCCAAAAAGACGGCGGCGTAGCAATAGTAGCCGCCCACCATGAGGGCTTCCGCCGCAACGCCGCTCAGAAGCATTCCGGCCAGAGGGGATTTTTGGCGCAGCAGACGATAGAGAACACCGGCCAGAAGGCCCATCAGTCCTTTGATGACCAGCGTGCCGGGTGCATAATAGGCGTAACCCATAAACAGATCCGTCAGCATAGAGCCGATACCGGCGGCCGCCGCACCATACCACGGCCCCAGAAGCCAGCCGGACAGCAGCACAAAGCAGTCACCCAAATTTACATATCCGCTGGTGGGCGAGGGGACTTCCACTACCATCGTGACCACACAGACCAGCGCAGCCATCAAAGCTGCGAAAACCAATTTTCGAATCGACCGAGTTTTCATATCCACACCTCTTGTGTTTTTGTTCTATTTGCATTATAGTGATATCTGGTACTATTGAAATAACCATTTTAATAAAAGATGTTAGTACCAGATGGAGGCGTTATGCTGACCTATGCGTTTGAAAAGGATAACGGTGTGAGTCTGTACGAGCAGCTCTACCGCTATATTAAAGAGGATATTTTGGCCGGTCGTTTGCCGGCAGGGGAGAAGCTGCCCTCCAAACGTACGCTGGCAGGTCATCTGGAACTGAGCGTCATCACGGTGAAGAATGCCTATGAGCAGCTGATCGCCGAGGGCTATATTTACAGCGTGGAGAAAAAGGGCTACTTTGTCAGCCGGATTGACCGCCCGTTTCCCTCGGACGATCCCAAGACGATGCTCCGCGTGCCGCAAGAGCGGACATACCGGCTGGATCTGGTGACAAACTCCATCTCCGCCGAGAACTTTCCCTTTACCGTATGGTCCAAGATGATGCGCCGCACCATTTTGGAGCAGGATACCGGTTTGCTGCAGCCTTCGCCCTTCAACGGTGTGCGTTCGCTCCGCGAAGCCATCGCGGAGAATTTGCAGCAGTTCCGCGGTATGACGGTGGATCCGGAACAGATCGTCATTGGCGCCGGTACAGAGGTGCTTTATCATTTGCTGATCCAGCTGCTGGGCCGTGAGCGCGTCTATGCGGTGGAAGATCCCGGTTACGGTAAAATCGGCCGCATCTACGAGAGTAATCGCGTGCCGCTGCGGCGGATCGGGCTGGATGAGGCAGGCCTGTCTGCCGCTGCTTTGCGGGCAAGCGACGCCGACGTGGTGCATATTTCCCCCTCTCACCACTATCCCACCGGCATTGTCATGCCGATTGCCCGTCGGCAGGAGCTGCTGACATGGGCCGGAGAAAAAGACGGGCGCTATATTTTGGAGGACGATTACGACAGCGAATTCCGCTTTGTGGGCCGCCCGATTCCCACCATGTTTTCAGCTGACCGCTATGAAAGGGTCATCTACCTGAACACCTTTTCCAAGACCATCGCGCCGTCTATCCGTATCAGTTACATGATTCTGCCGCCGCATCTGCTGGAGGAATACCGCAGCCGTCTGAGTTTCTACGCCTGCACCGTCTCCAGCTTTGAGCAGCATACGCTGGCGGCCTTTATGGCGCAGGGCCGTTACGAGCAGCACATCAACCGTATGCGCAACCGCTACCGTCAAAAGCGCGACGCCGTCATTGGTGCCATTCGCACCGGCCCACTGGCCGGAAGGGTGGAGATCATGGAACAGGACGCAGGCCTGCACTTCCTGCTGCGGCTGGATACCCGGCTGTCCGACGAGGCACTGCGCCTGGCGGCAGCCGGAAAGGGGATCCGTCTGGCGCCGCTGTCGGATTACTATTATCATAAGGATTCCGCTCCGCAGCACGTGGTGGTGGTCAACTATTCCGGTATTGAGCTGGACGCCTTGCGCGATGGCTTGGCACGGCTGGCAGAACTTTGGGAGGATTGAAAGATGTACGATGAACTGACCGTCAGTGATCTGAAAAAAATGCAGGAGGAGATCGACTACCGTGTGCAGGTGCTGCGCCCCAAGCTCATTGAAGATGTGCAGGTGGCCCGCGCCTTTGGCGACCTCAGCGAGAACTTCGAGTATAAGTGTGCCAAGCAGGATAAAAACCGCAACGATGCTCGTATCCGCTACCTCCAGCGCATGATCAAAACCGCCCGTATCATTGACGACACTTCTACCGATGAAACCGTCGGACTCTACGATTCGCTGGAGATTCTGATGGAGAATACCGGCAAAAAGCGCACCATCCGCATGGTTACCACGCTGCGGCAGGATGCGCTGAAAGGCTGGATCAGCAAGGAGTCCCCTGTGGGTCAGGCTGTCATGGGCCGCCGCGCCGGTGAGCGTGTCTATGTGGACATGGGGCAAGGCCGCGGCTACTGGCTGCAGATTTTGTCCATCGAAAAGGGTGAAGATGACGATTCCATCCCCATCGGCAGCTTTTAAGGCCGCCGCAAAGCATCTTTGCGTGACAAAGCGAAGGCAAACGCGCTATCCTATTAACAGGAGGTGACCGATATGGCAAACATTGCGAAGAACATCCGTTTTCTGCGCACGGCGCAGAGCATGACTCAGGACCAGTTGGCCGAAGCGCTGCATGTTACGCGCCAGACGGTGTCCAACTACGAGACCGGCAAGAGCCAACCTGATATCGATACCATCGTTCGCTTGGCAGAAACCCTGCAGGCTGACCCCAATACCCTCATCTACGGCATCCCCACGCCGCCGGAGCGAAAGCGGGAATATATCCATCTGGCCGTTGCTGCGGCCATCGCGTTGGTACTGGTGATCATTTCCGTGGCAACGAGAGATGTGTTTTACGAAAGTATCAAAAAGGACATTTTTCGCAGCGACTACACCTTGCCGGCCACCTGGCTGGTGCTGGGATATGCATTGATGCAGTTTTTGTCGCTGGTGACCGAGCTGCGGCCGGTCAAGTGCATTGCGGCGAAGGTGGCTGTGCTGTTACTGCTTGTGGTATATTTGTATCTAACGAGAGTTGTCTGGATCGGTGGATTTGGTGGGCTGCTGGCGCTGTCTGTGATCCCTAAAATTGTAAAAGCACCCTTTGTTTTTCTCCTTCCCGGTGCTGCCCTGTGGCTGTTTCGCATAAAAAAATGACCGCTTATGCGGTCATTTTTTTATGTTGCCAATTCCTCAAAACTGCGGATGCTCCGGTCACAGAATGTCTGCATCTCGTCCCACGTCATGTCGAAGTAATCGTCATATACGCCCACCACATGCATACCGGCGGCTTTGGCGCCGCGGCAGGCAGAGAGGGAGTCGTCAAACACGGTGCACTCCTCCGGCGATACACCGGCCAGCGCTGCGGCCTGGCGGAAGCAGTCGGGATTCTTTTTCTCCAACCCCAGCTCCTGCGCAAAAACGATACGCTCAAAATATTTTATCAGATCCAGATGCGTCAAGGCCGTGCGGCAATGCTGCGGTACGCTGGAGGTCAGCACCATCATCCGCTCACCGCGCCGGCGGCACTGCTCCAAATACGCCTGCACGCCCGGCTTCACCGTCACGGCGGTGGCATACATGTCACCGGCCAGCTCCATCCACTCGGCCATGATCTCCTCGCAGGACTCCTCCAAGTGGCAGAACTCCTTGGTGAACACCGCCGCCAGCGGAAAGATGGTGTGGGCCACGCCCTCGTAATATTCTTTGGTATAAGGCAGACCTCGCTTGTCCAAAAATGCGATATCCACATCGCGCCAGATGCCGTTGGAGTCAATGAGGGTGCCGTCCATATCAAAAATCAGCATATTGGTTCTCCTTATTTCGTGTATTCCAAAGTGAAGCGCCACGGAAAATCCACCGCTTCTTCGGCGTAGTCGATGCCGATGCGTTTGCCCTCCGCCACGCGGAACGGGGGCAGGGGAGCGCAGAGGTCCACATCCTCGGGATTGGTGCAGATCCAAAGATCGTCACCCAGCAAATCCGTTCCGTCAAAAGAGGTGTCCAGCGCCAGCGCCCGGCAGCACTTGCCGGGACCGTTGAGGAAATTTTTGCGCTGATACGCGCTCAATTCCGCCCAGGATTTCCCATAGCGCAGGCGGCTCATGGTCTCTCGCCCCTGCAGAACTTCCAAGCCTCGCAGCAGCACGGCGTCCGGCTCCCCTTCGCCGTTGGTGACAAAGTTGAGGCAGGTGTGCATGCCGTAAATGAGATAGAGATAGGCGTGACCGCCGTGGCCGAACATGGTGGCGTTGCGGCGCGTCTTGTGATAGTTGTAGGCGTGACACGCCTTGTCCACAGCGCCCACGTAGGCCTCCGTTTCCGTGATGCGGCACACCAGCGTTTCGCCTTGATACCGCCGCACCAGAAGGCAGCCCACGAGACTTCGGGCGATGGCCACCGTGTCGCCCATATAGTCCTGTCGCGTCAGTCGAGCCATGCACACCCTCCTTTTGCTTTTCTAACACCATACCACAACCCGGGTACTTTTTCAATGACAGCGCAAAAGGAGATGACAGAAAAACGTTTTATGATGGACAAAAGGGAAAGACTATGCTACAATGCTATGTTAGAATACCATGATTATGTGCGAAAAGAGGAAGTGCCATGGGCGGAAGGCTGATCGTATTTGAGGGAACCGACGGTTCCGGCAAGGCTACGCAGAGCAAACTGGTCTGTCAGGAACTGGACCGGATGGGTGTTGCCTATAAGAAGCTGGAATTTCCCCGTTATGCTGAGGAGTCTTCGGCGCTGATCCGGCTGTATCTGGCCGGTGCCTTTGGCAGTAAGCCGGAGGATGTCAACGCCTTTGCTGCAGCCACCTTTTTTTCTGTGGATCGCTACGCATCCTATAAGCAGGATTGGGGCAGCTTTTATGAGCAGGGCGGCTTGGTGATCGCTGACCGCTACACCACCTCCAACGCCGTCCACCAGACGGGCAAGCTCCCTCCTGAGGAGCGTCAGGCGTTCCTCGACTGGCTCTTCGATTTCGAGTACCGTATGCTGGGTCTGCCTGCGCCTACCCGTGTGCTGTATCTGGATCTGCCTACGGAGCTGTCGGGCCAGATGATGCGCCGCCGCGAGCAGGAGACCGGTACGCAGGCCGATATCCACGAGCAGGATGCCGGGTATCTGCGCCGCTGCCGCGAGAATGCCGCCTTCGTTGTGGATTACTGCGGCTGGCAACGGGTGGACTGTGCCAAAGACGGCGCGGTACGCTCCATTGAGGATATCCACGCCGAAGTGATGGAGAAGCTTTCCGACCTGCTTGTCCCGTAAAGAGACCATGAGGCGCGAAGCGCCCCGTGATCCTATGTTCGCATTCAGCAAGAGCAGCAGCTCTCGCCGCCGCACATGTGGCGGTGATTGTGCTCGCAGCCATAGCCGCTGTTACTTCCGCAGCAGAACACCAAAAGAAGAATGATGATCAGCCAGATGCAGGAGCAGTTGTTGTCAAAACCCATTGTTGTCACCTCACTTGCTCTTCTCTGTGCCCATTATATGCCCACGCAGGGCCGGCGGTACTTTGTCCGGCGGCGATGGGGCGAGAAAAAGAAAGGAACGAACGAATATGTCTGATCGTAAGAAGACGGGAACTACCAGCTGGAACGCCCAGCAGGTGCGTCGGGAAACGGCGCAGAAACCGGCTGAGAAGAAGCCCGGTAAGAAAAAGAAGCTCCGCCTGGGATGGCTGTGGTATATTCTGGGTGTGCTCATGTCCTCTGCCCTGCTGGCCGGTGTGGGCTGGCTGATGGTCAACGACGTGTGCGCCCTGAATAAGGAGCCTCTGACTGCCACCATCCGCGTGGAGAAGGAGGACACGGTCAAAGACGTGACCCGGAAGCTGAAGGACGCCGGACTCATTGAGTCCAAGCTGCTGTTCAGCGTGTTCGGCATGATCTTTGACGCAGAGGAGACCATCACGCCCGGCACCTATGAGCTGGACACCGATATGGACTTCCGCTGCCTGATCGAGTCCATGCAGACCAGCCTGAGCATCGTGCCCCCCAACGTGGTGCTGGTCACCATCCCCGAGGGTTATAACGTGATGGAGACCATCCAGACACTGGCTGCCAACGGCGTCTGCTCCGAGGAGGAACTGATCGAGGCCGCCAAGAACCATGTGTTCACCGAGTTCGACTTCGTGGACAACACCAATCTGGGCGATATCACCCGCCTGGAAGGCTATCTGGCTCCCGATACCTACGAGTTCTTCGAGGATTCCTCTCCCGAGGCAGCACTGTCCCGTATGCTGGAGAACTTCGGTGCCTGGATGAACGTGGATGTGCGCGATACCATCATCAAGTCCGGCTATACCCTCGACGAGATCGTCACCATGGCCTCTCTGATCGAGAAGGAAGCCATCGGCGATGATGAGGAGCGTAAGAATATCGCTTCCGTCCTCTATAACCGTATCGAAAACCCCAGCTTCGAGACTTACGGCCTGCTGCAGCTGGACTCCACCATCTATTATATTCTGCGTACGCAGGGTCTGCCCGATGAGAAGTTCTCCACCTCCATCGAGAGCGGCTATAACACCTACCTCTATCCCGGCCTGCCTGTGGGCGCCATCTGCAACCCCAGCCGCAGCGCTCTGATGGCCGCTGTCTATCCCAATGACACCGATTACTACTACTTCGCTTACGGTATTGACGATGTCAGCCACTTCTTCTACAACTATAACGAGCATCTGAACTTCGTCAACAGCGACATGTACCGCCCTGACTGATGATGAGAAGAAAGCCTGAACTTCTGTGCCCGGCCGGTGACTGGGAACGGCTGAATATGGCTGTGCGCTACGGCGCTGATGCGGTGTACCTTGCCGGCAGCAGCTTTGGTATGCGCGCCTTTGCCGGCAACTTCACCGATGACGAGCTGCGCCGTGCCGTGGCCTTCGCCCATGAACACGGCGTCAAGGCTCACGTTACCATCAACACCATGCCCCGATCCGAAGAGGTGGACAAGCTGCCTGCCCATCTGGAACTGCTGAACGATGCCGGCGTGGATGCGCTGATCGTTGCCGATATGGGCGCTTTCACCATGGCAGGGAAGTATGCCCCTCGCTGTGAGCGCCATATTTCCACCCAGCAGTCCATCGCCAACTACGCCAGCGCTCAGGCATGGTACGATCTGGGCGCCAAGCGCGTGGTGCTGGCCCGTGAGCTGAGTCTGGACGAGGTGCGCGAGATCCGCCGCCGCGTTTTTCCGGAACTGGAGATTGAGACCTTTGCCCACGGCGCCATGTGCGTCAGCTACTCCGGTCGCTGCCTTCTGAGCAACTATATGACCGGCCGCGACTCCAACCGCGGCGCCTGTGCCCAGCCCTGCCGCTATCAGTACGCCCTCATGGAGGAAAAGCGCCCCGGCGAATATTTCCCCGTCTTTGAGGATGAACAGGGCACCTATATCATGAACTCCCGGGATATGTGCATGATCGACCATCTGGACGATCTCATGGATGCCGGTGTGGACTGCATCAAGATCGAGGGCCGCGCCAAGTCTGCCTATTATGCCGCCATCGTGACGGGCGCTTATCGCCATGTGTTGGACGATGTGTGGGCAGGCCGCCCCATCGACCCCATCTGGCGCGATGAGGTGGAGCATGTGAGCCACCGCCACTATTCCACCGGCTTCTTCTACGGCTATCCCGGCCAGTATTATGAGAACTCCCGTTATATCCGCGAGTGGCAGATCTGCGCCGTGGTCACCGACTGTGATGAAAACGGCCTTGCCACGCTGAGCCTTCGGAATAAGTTCTCCGTGGGTGACGAAGTGGAGATCGTGGGCCCCGACTGCAAGCCCTTCACCATCACCGTGCCCCGGATGTACAATGAAGAGGGTGAACCTCTGGACTGTCCCCGTACACCCCAGATGGTGTTTACCATGCAGCTGCCCAAGCCCGTGCCTGCCTATAGCTTCGTCCGCCATGCGGTGGATCTGAGTGGGAAATAACACAAACAGCACCCGTCTGTTTTTTCAAACAGACGGGTGTTTTATGCGAATAACGGTTGACAACGGCAACTTTTGTGGTAAAATAGTTGCGATATGGAAATGCTGTGAGGAAACGAGTCTGTGATTTCTGACCCAAAGCGAAGTGGGGATGGTGAAAGCCCACCGGTTACGGAGCACAGGCAGCCACTTCCGAGCTGACTGCGACGAGCAGTACGCCTCATCCCCGTTACCGGATGGCTGAGATGGCGCATCTTCGGTGCGTCAAATTAGGGTGGTACCGTGAAGTGAACCTTCGCCCCTATGTGTGGGCGGGGGTCTATTTTTTTGCCTCCCCACTCACGAAAAAGTTCAAAAAATT
>JAZKYM010000090.1:0-35859 GCA_045612165.1 Vescimonas sp. | reverse complement strand
CCAAGCTGGGCAGCGACTACAAAAAACCGGATGCCACCACCGTCATCTCGCCGGAGAACTGGCGCGAGATCGTCTGGCCGCTGCCGGTGGGTGACCTCCTTTTCGTGGGCCGCGCCGCGCGGCAGGCCCTGAACGGCATCGGCGTGAAGACCATCGGGGATCTTGCCCACTGCAAAGTGGAAATGCTGGAGACCCTCCTCGGTAAGCTGGGATATCAGCTGCACCAGTACGCCAACGGTCTGGACCGCTCCCCCGTCCGCCCCCAGCATGAGCAGGAGCAGGTGAAGTCCGTGGGCAACGGAACGACGTTCCCCCAGAATCTCACCCGCTGGGAGGAGATCTGCACCGGCCTCAGCGTCCTCTCGGACAGCGTGGCCATGCGCATGCGCCGCCACGGGCTTTATTGCGGCGGCGTGTCCGTCACCATCCGCGACGCCCAGTTCAAAACCATCACCCGCCAGAAGCGTCTGGCGGAAAGCACCCATTTGATGAAGGACATCTACGAGGCCGCCATGGAGCTCACCGCCGCGGCGTGGAAGGCGCCCAACCCTATCCGCATGCTGACGGTGACTGCCCTCTACATCACCGACGCCGCCGAGAGCTACCACCAGATGGACCTTTTGGGCGAACCCCAGACCCGCCGCAGCGAAAAACAGGAGAAGCTGGAACAGGCCATGGACGCCATCCGCGGCAAGTACGGCAAGGACGCTATCGCCTTCGGCTCCAACGGCGGCAAGCAAGTGGGCTGGGACGATTGAAAGAAAGGAAATATCCTATGAAACTAACCATTCTCGGCACCGGCAACGCTATGGTGACCCGGTGCTACAATACCTGCTTCGCTATTCACGAGGGTGAGGACTTCCTGCTGGTGGACGCAGGCGGCGGCAACGGCATCCTGCGCCAACTGGCAGACGCCCACCTCACCTTCCCCCACCTGCACCATCTTTTCCTCACCCACGCCCACACCGACCACCTGCTGGGCGTGGTGTGGGTAGTGCGCGCCGTGGCCGAGGCCATCAACAAGGGCAAATACGAGGGCGAGTTCACCGTATGGGGTCACGACGTGGCGCTGGGCGTGCTGGAGCCCCTGTGCCGCGCTCTGCTGCCGGGCAAACTCTCCAAGCATTTCGGTCAGCGCATCCATTTCACGGAAGTTCACCCCGGCGATGTCCTCACCTGCCTCGGGATGGAGCTGACGGTCTTTGACATCCTCTCCACCAAGGCCAAGCAATACGGCTTCCGCGCCCTGCTGCCGGATGGACAAACCCTCACCTGTCTGGGTGATGAACCCTGCAATCCCGACTGCTTTGACTATGCCCGAAACGCCGACTGGCTCTTGACGGAGGCCTTCTGTCTCTACGAGGACCGCGACACCTTCAAACCCTATGAAAAGCACCACTCCACCGCGCTGGACGGCGCGAAGATGGCCACGGAGCTGGGCGTGAAAAACCTCGTCCTCTACCACACTGAGGACAAGACCATCGCCACGCGCAAGAGCCGCTACACCGCCGAAGCGCAAAGCGCCTTTGACGGCTCCGTGTATGTGCCGGACGATCTGGAAGTGATTGAGCTGTAACAAAAGGACCTGACAGCCCATAGGCCGTCAGGTCCTTTTTCGTTCTGTTTACACCGCCAAAAAGAAGTATTCTGCCACTGTTTGTGCCGACTCTTGCAAGCCGTGGTCCACCCACCAGCGCACCGTTTCCACAAAGACGGAGGCAATGTGATCAATCCAGAAGTCCTCCGGCAGCTGCTCACTTTTCCGCGCCGCGAAAAGAGGCAGCTGTTTTGCCGCCAACTGGCGCAAATTACTCTTGAAATACTGCAAAAACAGCTCATTATTCCGTCCTGACAGCAAATCCAACACGTGATTGTCATTCTGCTGCAAATGCTGCAACAGATGCAGAAACGGCGAGTCCGGTGCTTCGCAGTCAAAAATATGCCGGTGCTCACTCTGCCGGCAGCAGGCAACATCCAAAATATGGCAAAACAATTCCGCGCACAGTTCCTTCAAAAGAAAATCTTTCGTCTCAAAATGGGCATAAAAAGTGGCCCGACCCACATCGGCCCGTTGAATGATCTCCCCCACGGTAATCTGGGAAAAATCCTTTTCCGACAGCAGCTCCGTCAGGGCCGCAAAGATCGCCTGACGCGATTTTCTTTGGCGTCTGTCCATGGTGTCCCTCCATACATTTTTGCGTAAATGTTCCGTATCGTACAGTCACTTTTTTCTGTCTCTTGCGTTTGCCTATCATGCAGCAGCATAATATAGAACAGAAAGTTCGCTAACAAACTAATTGTATCGCAAATTTCCCTTTCGTCAACAGGAGGCCCCATGAAAACAGAAAAAAACATCCTCATCGCCTTTTTGCTGAATCTCTCTTTCTCCGTCCTTGAATTCGCCGGCGGACTGTGGACCGGCAGCGTAGCCATTCTCTCCGACGCCGTGCACGATCTGGGCGACGCCGTCGGCATCGGCGTCTCATGGCTGCTGGAGAAAAAAAGCAGCCGTCAGCCCAATGACGTTTATACTTACGGCTATGCTCGTTTCTCCGTCCTCGGCAGTGTTATCACGACGCTGATTTTGCTGCTGGGCTCCGCGGCCGTCATTTTCAATGCCGTGCGCCGCATCATTCACCCCACCGCCATCCATTATAACGGCATGCTTCTCTTTGCCGTGGTGGGCGTTGCCGTCAATCTGGTCGCCGCTTTCGTCACTCGGGAAGGCGACTCTCTGAACCAGAAGGCCGTTAACCTTCACATGCTGGAAGACGTGCTGGGCTGGGCCGTAGTGCTTATCGGTGCCATCGTCATGCGTCTGACCGATTTCGTGCTGCTCGATCCGCTTCTTTCCATCGCCGTGGCAGTGTTCATTCTCGTCCACGCAGCAAATAACCTCAAGGAAGCGGCATGTATTTTTTTGGAAAAAGCGCCAAAGGACATCCATATCCCGGAAATCCGCAACCATATTCTGCAAATCGACGGCGTGTTGGATGTCCACCACATCCACATCTGGAGCATGGACGGGCAGCGTAACTACGCTACCATGCATCTGGTAACAACCGCCGAGCCCCACGAGATCAAAGAGGCCGTTCGCGCCCAGCTTCGCGCGCACGGTATCGGCCACGTCACGCTGGAGTTGGAGCACAAGGACGAACACTGCCACGAAGAAACCTGCGCGGTGGAAACCGTCACCCATAACGACCACCATCACCACTGAAAAAAGGAGCAAGGCAACCGCCCTGCTCCTTTTCGCTTTATTCAAATTCTTCCGGCTTGGCCTTGGGCAGGCTCCAGCGGAAATGAGCCGCCAGCAGACGGATCACCAGCACCAGACTGCCGCCGATGAGCATCGCCGCCGTGTCATCCCACAGGCGGTGTACCGCCACCCATGTCAGCGCACCGGCAAGGGACGCCAGGGCATAGATGTGTTTGCGGAAGATGTAGGGCAGGTCACCGGCCAGCACGTCACGCACCACGCCGCCGCCCACACCGGTGATGGTGCCGAGGAAGGCAATGGTAAACCAGTTGGCGTGATCCAGCGCCGCACAGGCCACCTGCGCACCGATGACGGTGAAAAGGCCCAGTCCCAACGAGTCCACCAACAGCATGACTCGCTCATAGATTCGGGGCGTTTTCAAAAGCTGCCGCCGCACCGCAGGGATAAACACCGCAATGGCCGCCGCAGCTGCCAGCGCCACCGTCAGCGGATCGGAAAAGATAGCAGGCGGTGTGCGGCCCAACAGCAGATCCCGCAAAATACCGCCGCCCACCGCGGTGGTCAGGCCCAGCACCGTCACGCCCAGCACGTCCATACCCTTTCGCATGGCCGTCATGGCGCCGGACACAGCAAAAGAAACCGTGCCGATCAGTTGTAAAATCAAAATGCCAATGCCCATTTCTTTCCTCCGCAGGTTGTCTTTTTGCTATTTTATCACGAATATCCCCCGCGCGCAACCAAAAAGAGAGCAGGCCGCAGCCTGCTCTCTTTTTCGAACCATGTCAATGCTGGGAAACGGACTTCCAGTCCTCGGGATCTTCATACAGCAGATGCAGATATTCCAGATAATCCGTATCCAAAGGATTGTCCTTGGGTGCTGCCTTCTTATACTGCTCCAGCAGGCGCTGGGCCTTTTCCGGAGGCTGGATGGTACCGGCGCCGCTGATGCAGCCGCCGGGACAGGCCATGCCTTCCAGCAGGTAGCCGTCATACTTACCGGTACGGGCAATACGCAGCATCTTGCGGCACTCTCGCAGACTCTGCGCGCTAATGGTCTTGACCTCCAACTCCGGATTGGTGCGGCGGATCACTTCCTCTACGGCAGCCGCCACACCGCCACCGGCGGCAAAGCCGACGCCGGGCGCAGACGCCTCGTAGTTGGCAGGCATATCCTCAATTTGGGCAAAGTCAATCTCCTTGGCCTCAAACATACCCCTCAGCTCTTCAAAGGTCAGCACGAAGTCCACCTCACTGCGCACGGTGCGGCGGCTGGCTTCCAGTTTCTTCGCCGCGCACGGGCCAATGAAGGCCACCTTGCACTTGGGATCTTTGCGCTTCTGCAAACGGGCAGTCAGTACCATGGGTGTCATGGTCATGGAAATATACGGTGCCATGCCGGGGAACTCTCTTTTCGCCATCACCGACCAGGCAGGGCAGCAAGACGTGGCCATAAAGGGCTGCTTGGCAGGGACATCGCGCACGAACTCCTCCGCCTCCTCCACGGCGCACAGGTCTGCACCGATAGCTACCTCTTCCACCGAGTGGAAGCCCAGCTGCTTCATGGCCTGCACCAGCTTACCGGGCGTGGCCTCCTCACCGAACTGACCCCAGAAAGCAGGGGCAATAATGGCGATGACTTTGTCACCTTTCTTGATGGAATGAACCAGCTGGAACAGCTGACCTTTATCCACGATGGCGCCAAAGGGGCAGTTCACCAGACACATACCGCAGGAGACACACTTGTCCTGATTGATCACGGCGCGGCCCTGCTCATCCTTACCGATGGCATCCATGCCGCAAGCCTCGGCACAGGGGCGTTCAAACTTGATGATGGCCTGATAAGAGCAGGCTGCCTTACACTTGCCGCACTTGATGCACTTGCTCTGGTCGATCTGTGCTCGTCCGTTCTCCATATAAATGGCGTCACGGGGACAGGCGCGCTGGCAGTGACGGGCAATACAACCCTGACAGGCGTTAGTGATCTTATAGTGGGTGTCGGGACAGGCGTGGCAGGCAAACTTGATGATGTTTACCAGCGGAGGATCGTAATACTTCTGTGCCACGGCGCTCTCTTCCACACCGTCAGACAGTTCCGTATACTCGTCCATCTGCCGCAGCGGCAAACCCATAGCCAGACGGATCCGCTCACCGACAATGGCGCGCTCCAAAAAGATGGACTCACGCTCCTTTCCCACCTCACCGGGCAGGATCTCGTAGGGCAGACGCTCCATGCGCTTGTAATAGTTGCCGCCTTCGTAAGCAAGTTTGGCTACCTCAGCAAACACGCGCTTACGCATGTCGGCAATACTGCAGTCAAAATTTCTCATATTTTCTCCCGTTCTTTCAAATAAACACCATTTTTTGTGATTTTGTTTATTTTCTCACAAACTTATACAACCTTATTATACCTGCGCGACCGGAGAAAAGCAACAGGAAGTTCCTGTGTTTTTCTTGTCTTAACCGCTTTTTATCGCGCTTCTCTCCATGGCTTCTTTTCATGGGGGTTTTTACCAAAAAGCAGCTCGAAGCAAGGCATATTTTGGCGTTGTTGCCGTTGACCACGCCACAAAAGACGCCTATAATGATATTGCTGCCGTTGGAAGCGGTGCCAGCACCGCACGTTCCCCGGCAAGTATTCTGACCTACTGTGGTCAGCCGATTTTGGAGGACTCCCCATGTACCGCATCAAAACCATGAACAAGATCTCCCCCGTGGGTCTGAACACCTTTGACACCGCCAAGTACGATGTCAGTGACGCCCACAACAACGAGCATGCCATTCTGGTGCGCTCGGCCAAGCTCCATGATTATGATTTCCCTGCCGATCTGCTGGCCATCGCCCGTGCCGGCAGCGGCGTGAACAATATTCCTCTGGACCGCTGCTCGGAAAATGGCATCGTGGTCTTCTCCACCCCCGGCGCCAACGCCAACGCCGTGAAGGAACTGGTGCTGTGCGGCATGCTGATCGCCTCGCGCGATGTGGACGGCTCTATCTGCTGGGTCCGCGAACAGGTGGAGGCCGGCGTTGAAGTTGCCGGTCTGGTGGAAAAAGCCAAGTCTGCCTTTGTGGGCCCTGAGCTCTACCATAAAACGCTGGGCATCATCGGTCTGGGTGCCATCGGTGCGCTGGTGGCCAACATGGCCGTAGCACTGGGCATGGACGTTTACGGCTATGACCCCTATCTGTCGGTGGATACCGCACTGCGTCTGGACCGCCACGTTCACGTGGTAAAGGATATCCGCGACCTGTATCGCAAGGCCGACTATATCACCGTCCACGTTCACTTCACCGATCAGACCCATCATATGATCAATGCCGAGTCCATCGCACAGATGAAGCGCGGTGTCCGTTTCATCAATCTGGCCCGCGGCGAAATCGTGGATGACGATGCCATGATCGCCGCCCTCGATACCGGCTGGGTGGCCTCCTATGTCACCGACTTCCCCAATAACAAAATCGTCAAGGCACCCCACGTAATCGCCATGCCCCATCTGGGCGCCTCCACTCCCGAAAGTGAGCAGAACTGCGCCGTGATGGCCGCCCGTGAACTGCAGGATTATCTGGAGCACGGCAACATCGTCCGCTCGGTAAATATGCCCGATGTGGTGCTCGAGCGCAGCGGTGTGCAGCGCATGTGCATCCTCCACAAGAACGTTCCTGCCATGCTGGCCAATATCACCACCCTGCTGGCCCGTGACGGTGTCAACGTGGAAAACCTGACCAACAAGTCCAAGGGCGACTACGCTTATACCATCGTGGATCTGGGTGAGCGCGTGGATGAGAGCGTCATCAGCGACGTAATCAACCTCAGCAACATCATCCGCGTCCGTGTCATCGACTAATCAAATCTTTTTGCCGCCGCAGCTTGCGCTGCGGCGGCTCTTTTCTGTTTTTAGGCTTGAAATCGCCGCTTATATGCAATATAATGTATCAGAATGCTTATAATGGGATTATTGTGGAATGCCATCCCCTTTCCCTTTTGCAAGACGCTTTTTACCTTATCCTACAATTTAGGAGATTGATATATGTATCAGAAATTCGGCAAACGCCTGATAGACTTTCTTCTCGCTTCCTGCGGCATCGTGGTGCTCTCTCCGCTGCTGCTGGTACTGGTCATCGCCATTAAGCTGGACTCCCCCGGTCCGGTTCTGTTCCGCCAGAAACGGGTGGGCCTCCACAAGACCCACTTCTCTATCCTCAAGTTCCGCACCATGCGCATCGACACCCCCAAGGATACCCCCACGCATCTGCTGGAAAATCCTGCGCAGTGGATCACCCGTGTAGGCGGTTTTCTGCGCAAGACCAGTTTGGACGAGCTGCCCCAGATCTTCAATATTTTCTCCGGCCAAATGTCCATCATCGGCCCTCGCCCTGCCCTGTGGAATCAGTACGACCTGATTGCCGAGCGCGACAAATACGGTGCCAACGATGTGCTCCCCGGTCTTACCGGCTGGGCACAGATCAACGGCCGCGATGAGCTGCCCATTGATGTCAAAGCCCGTCTGGACGGCGAGTATGTGCAGCGCCTGAGTCTCGGCTTCGATATCAAGTGCTTCTTCGGCACCATTTCTTCCGTGCTGCGGCACGACGGCGTGGTGGAAGGTGGTACCGGTGAGCTGGAAAAGAAGAAAGAAGAGGCAGATCAGAAATGAAAAAAATCCTCATTTCCGGCGCCAACAGCTATATCGGCATCTCACTGGAGCGTTTTCTTTCCCAATGGTCTCAGCTGTACACTGTGGATACGCTGGATGTCATCGGTGACGGCTGGAAGAGCGCCGACATTACCGGCTATGATGCCGTGTTCCATGTGGCAGGCATCGCCCACCAGAAGGAAACGGCAGAAAACAGCCATCTTTATTTTGAAGTCAACCGGGATCTAGCCGTCGCTATGGCGAAAAAAGCAAAGGATGCCGGCATCCCTCATTTCATTTTTATGAGCACCATGAGCGTCTACGGCATGGAGTCCGGTATCATCACTCCCGCCACACAGCCGCAGCCGAAAAACAGCTACGGCCAGTCCAAGTGGGAAGCAGAAGAAGCCATGCGCGCCATGGCAGACGATACGTTCCGCGTTGCCGTTCTGCGCCCGCCCATGGTCTACGGCAAGAACTGCCGCGGCAATTTCCAGACCATGAAAAAGCTGGTGGAAAAAAGCCCCATCTTCCCTGCCGTGAAGAATCAACGCAGCATGATCAGTATCGATACGCTGTGCGCCTTTGTCCGTATGGCGGTGGACGAACAGCTCAGCGGCGTTTTCTTCCCGCAAAACAGAGAATATGTCAACACCACCGCCATGGCCCGCATCATGGCCGATGCACTGGGCCGCCGCGTCTGGTTCAGCCGCGCCGCCGGTCTGGCCGTACAGGCGCTGGCCGCCGTTTATCCCACGGCCCGCAAAGCGTTCTCTTCTCTGATCTACGAAAACTGCGAGCAGCACGGCTACTGCTACTGCACGGAGGACTTTGATGCCTCCATCCGCAACAGCCTTTGACCAAATACGCCGCGAAGGAGCCACACCATGCAGGCAACACATTCCGTTTCCACCGAGAAGATCCAGAAAAAAATGCTGGAAATTCTCGTATATTTTGAAAAATTTTGCGCAGAAAACGACCTAAAATTCACACTCTGCGGCGGTACTGCTCTTGGTGCCGTGCGCCACGGCGGCTTCATCCCCTGGGATGACGATGTGGATGTGTTCATGCTGCGAGAGGACTACGAAAAGCTGCCCGGTCTGTGGGCCAAAAACGCCGATACCTCCCGCTATGCCTGCGTTCGCTCCAACGAGTCCATCAACATCCACCACAGCGCTACGGAAATCAAGGATAACCACACCACTTTCATCAACCGTCACAGCGCGGATAGCGATATCCACCACGGCCTGATGATCGACGTCATTCCCGTGGACGGCGTGCCTGCCTCCTCTTGGCGCCGCTTTTGGCAGATGGTGGATTCCATGATCTATTGCTGCTTTAACTTCCAGCGTCTGCCGGATCACAAGGGAAAACTCACCTATTACGCCACCAAGCTGGCGCTGAGCATCGTTCACTCCGATAAGCTGCGCTACCGCATCTGGAAAGGTGCCGAGCGCCGCATCGCCCGCTACGGCACGGAGCAGTGCGATCTGGTGGCCTCCTTCGGCGAAGGTACGTCCATCATGAAGATGCGCTTCCCTACCCAGTGGTTCCGCCAGCCGGCCGCCATGAACTTTGAAGGACATCCCATGCCGGTGCCTGCCAACGTAGACGAGTATCTGCGCATCTCCTTTGGCGACTATATGCAGCTGCCGCCCGAAGAGGATCGGGTCGCCCGTCACAGCGCCGTGTTTATCGATCTGGAAAACAGCTATACCAAGTATAAGGGCATCCACTACTGCGTGGAGAAGTAATTTCGCCAACGGAAAGCGAGGATAATAATCATGTCTGCACATCCTATTGATATTGTTGTGCCCTGGGTGGACGGTGATGATCCTGCCTGGCGTGCCCAGCGCGCCCAATTCCGCCCCGAGCTGGGCACCGACAGCAGCGATGCCCGTTACCGTGAATGGGGCCTTTTTCAGTACTGGTTCCGCAGCATTGAGCAGTTTGCCCCTTGGGTGCGCACCGTCCATCTGGTGACCTGGGGCCATCTTCCTCCCTGGCTGAACACGGATCACCCCAAGCTGCACATCGTCAATCACAAGGATTTTATTCCTGCCGAATATCTTCCCACGTTTAATGTCAACCCCATCGAAGACAACCTCCACCGCATTCCCGGACTGGCGGAGCATTTCGTCTACTTCAATGACGATGTCTACCTCAGCCGTCCTACCGTTGCCGAAGATTTCTTCGTAGACGGTCTTCCCACCGATACTGCCGTGCTGCACAGTGTGACCATTTCCGATACGGTAAGCTTCATGCCCTATCTGGCCCTGAACTGTCTGGGCATCCTCAATGAAAACTTCTCCAAACGGGATGTGTTGAAACGGGATTGGCGCAAATGGTTTACCCCTAAATACGGAAAACTGGCCCTGAATAATCTCTATTACCTGCCCGGCCGGAATTTCAACGGCTTCCGCAACTTCCACTCCTGCGTTGCCTACCGCAAAAGCACACTGGAAGAGGTCTGGGCCAAATATCCCGAAGCGCTGGACGCCACTTGCCGCAACCGCTTTCGCGCCAGAACAGATGTCAATCAGTACCTGTTCCGCTATTGGCGGCTGGCCAAGGGCGAATTCGTCCCTGCAAAGCCCTGCAGCGCTTACCTCACTTTGGGAGAAGACAGTCTGGACACCATTCAGGCCGCGCTGCAAGGCTGTAAGTTCAAGGTCGTCTGCGTCAACGACGATCCCTCCGATCTGGATTTTGCAGATGCCAAACTTCAGCTGCGCCATATTTTTGAGAAAAAGTATCCCACCCCCTGTTCCTACGAAATCGCCGTCCAATAATTTCGTTTCAGCAAAGGAATCAACGAAAAGATGAAACTGGCCAGAACCAAAAACGCGTTCCGCAACACTGCCTGGGGCGCCATATACCGTTTCGTGGCGCTGATCGGCCCCTTTGCTATCAAGACCATCATCATCAAGAAGATCGGCATGGAGTACAGCGGCCTGAACACCATTTTCAACTCCATTCTGGTGGTGCTGAATCTGGCCAATCTGGGCTTCAGCAGCTCTCTGGTCTACACCATGTACGAAGCCGTGGCCAAGGAAGACCATGCCGCCATCTGCGCCATGCTGAACTTCTTCCGCAGGATCTACCGTCTCATCGGTCTGGTGATTCTGGCCATGGGCATCTGCGTGATGCCCTTCTTGCCTCAGCTGGTGGGCGAAGGTGTCCCCCCCGATGCCAACCTCTATGTGATGTGGCTTTTGTACCTTTCCGCCACGGTGATGGACTACGTGCTCTTCGGCTATATCAACGCCATCTTCTCGGCCTATCAACGAGAGGACACGCGGCTGAAGATCATGGTGGTGCGCTATATCGCACAATACGCCCTGCAGATCGTGATTCTGGCCGTCTTTGCCGACTACTATCTCTACCTCATCACCCTGCCGCTGATGGTGATTCCCAACAGTCTGGCCAACTACTATGCCGCCAAAAAGCAGTATCCTCACATCTCCTGTGTCGGTATGCCTTCGCCGGAAACAAAAAAGGCCATCTACCACCGCGTCAAAACTTTGTTTGCCCATAAAGTGGGCAATACCATGCTGGTCAATGTGGACAGCATCATCATCTCGGCCTTTCTGGGTCTTTCCCTTCAGTCTCTTTACAGCAACTATTACTATATCCTCACCGCCGTCAACGGCGTGGTGGAGATCATCACCAACGGGTGCCTCGCCGGCATCGGCAACAAGCTCATCACCGATACGAAAGATGACAACCACCGCACCTTCCTCAATCTGACGTATGGCTGGGTCGCTCTCATCGGCTTTTGCGCCGCCTGCATGCTGTGTCTGTATCAGCCCTTTATCGGCGGCGTATGGATCGGCGAGCACGGTTTGCTGGATGAATCTGTCGTAGCCTTGCTGGCGTTCCTCTTCTATTCGTGGATGTTCCGCATCATGCAGCAAACATACCGTGATGCCGCCGGCCTGTGGACAAAAGACTGGCTCAAGCCGCTGATCGGCATGATTTTGAAAATTACGATCAGCATTGTGCTGGTTCCTGCGACCCAGCATGTGGGCGGCTCGATCCTTCCCACCGCTCTGATTCTTATGCTGATGTACTTCCCTTGGGAAGCACATATCGTTTATCGCCACATCTTCCAGCGCAGCTGCCGCAGCTATGTATTCAAAATGTTCAAATACACCCTGCTGACGGCAGCAGGTGCCGCTTTGAGCTACGGCTGCTGCCTGTGGCTGCTGCCCGACAACTCCCTGTGGACCTTCCTGGGCCGTCTTTGCATCGTGTGTATCCTCTTCCCCACCGTCTGGGTGGCCGCTACCTTCCGCACAGAAGAGTTCCGCGGCATGCTGCGGCTGGGTGGGCGCATTCTCGGCAAATTCCTGCCCGGCAGAAAAACCAATTCCTGACCGCCTGTTTTCACATTTTAACTCTTCAAAAGAAAGGGGTTATCCCCATGCTTGGCAAACTGAAAAAAATGATCTCTACCCGCAGTGTTATGCTCAACACGCCCCCCATGGGCGAGATCCGTCACGTGACGGACGAAGAAGTGGCACAGCTGCAGAAAGTGATGCTGCAGATCATCAAGGACGTGGCAGAGGTCTGCGAAAAGCACAACATCTGCTATATGGCCGACGGCGGCACAGCGCTGGGCAGCGTGCGTCACAAAGGATTCATCCCTTGGGACGACGATGTGGATCTCATTATGCCCCGTGACGACCTGAATCGCTTTGTGGAGATCTTTGACGCTGAGTTGGGCGATAAGTACGAGCTGGTCACCCCCAACTCCAAGGGTCATAAAGTCGCCTCTCTCATCACCGAGATCTACGATAAGAACTCCTACAAGTCCAGCCTGCACAACATGGATATGGATCTTCCTCAGGGCGTGATGATCGACATCTTCCCTCTGGAGTATGCCCCCCTCAATCCTGTGGTACGCAAGATCAAGGGCACCGTGGCTATGTTCCTGCAGTACATCGCCGTCTCCGCCACGTTCTACAAGCTTTATAACACCCCCACCAAGAAGGCCTTTTTCTATCAGACCAAGGAAGGTAAGTTCAACTATCGCTTCCGCCGTCTGATTGGCTTTTTCTTCTCCTGGCGCAGCTACGAGGCGTGGTGCAATACCTTTGACAAGTTCGTTCGCTGCAAGAAGGATACGGGTCTTTGGTGCATCCCCACCGACGTGGGCCACTATTTCGGCCACCTGATGCCCAAGGAGGTCTTCTATCCTCCCATCCGCGGTCAATTTGAAGATGCCGAGATCAATCTGCCCAACGACATCCACGCATACCTCGTCAACGCTTACGGCGACTATATGTGGATCCCCCCTGTGGAGCAGCGCGAAAAGCACTGGACTGTCGGCTTCTGTATGGACAAGTCCTTTGAAGATCTGAAAAAGGAAGCACAAAACAATCAATAATAACGCCGCCTGTGGGCGGTTGGAGGAATACATGAAAAAAGAACAATTTGACATTCTGGTAGCTCTGGAGAAAGACCGGCTGCCCCATACAGCACAGGAACTGGCAGCGCTGACCGGCCACGACGCTTCGGCCTTGCTGGACGAGCTAGCCGCACAGGGTCTCGTGGCGAACAACGCCATCACCGATGCCGGTGTTGCGGCGCTGGATCATTACAAAACCAAGCGAGCTGTGTTTATCGCCGCCGGTTACGGCTCCCGTATGCGCCCCATCACCGATACCGTCCCCAAGCCGCTGGTGAAGGTCAACGGCGTACGCATCATCGACACGCTGATCGACGGTGTCATGGCCGCCGGTGTGGAGGAAATCTACGTGGTATGCGGCTATCTGGGTGAGCAGTTTGAAGCGCTCAAGGAAAAGTATCCTCATATCCATCTGGTCACCAATCCCCTGTACACCACCTGCAACAATATCTCTTCCGTCCTGCTGACCCGTCAGCACCTGCGCAACGCTTATGTGCTGGAAGCAGATCTCTACATCCACAACAAGGCCATCTTTGATAAGTATCTCTACCACTCTTCCTATCTGGGCATCCCCACCGCCGAAACCGACGACTGGTACTTCAAAACCGACGCCGATGGCGTACTTTATGAGCTGGGCATCGGCAGCAAGGACTGCCACCGTATGCTGGGCATCTCCTACTGGAGCGAGGAGGACGGTGCCAGACTGGAAGAGCATGTGAAGGCCACCTTCGATATGCCCGGCGGCAAGGACGAGGACTGGTGTTACGTCCCTCTGGTGGCGTTCAAAGATGCTTACCGCGTCCACGTGCGCGAATGCGCTGCGGAAGACATCGAGGAGATCGACACATTTGCCGAGCTTTGCGCCATCGACCCCAGCTACAAAGCCCTCTAATGAAGCACCGTTTCCTTATCTGAATGAAACATACAGGCTTTCGGACAGTCTTGTTCCGAAAGCCTGTTTCTTTTTCTCTTTTTGCTCAAAATGGAACATTCACACCGCAACCTCATTATCGCCGCAAATATCACACAATCAAATATTTCCTCATCTTTTCAAAGGATGAACTGCTGCAAAATATTTCATTTTTCCACTTTATTCAAACATATTCAAAACAGTTGACACGTTTCAAAATACATGATAGTATATCTCCCGTGAACAAAACAACCTGTTTATACCCCGGCTTCATCGTTCAAAACCAACCAACAATCACAAAAATCGGAACACGGAGAGCTGTCACCATGTCTGGAAAAAACCTCAATCGCAAACAATTTGATATTCTGGTCTGCATGGAACGCAGCAGCAGAAAGGATACGCATATGACGCAGCGTGAGCTGGCGGAGTCCAGCAGCATGTCTCTTGGTTCTGTGAACCGGACGCTGGCCTCTTTGATGGATGCCGGTCTGGTGGACGAGCAGGGCTTAACGGCCGCCGGTCTGGCCGCGTTGAAGCCATACCGTGTCAAACGCGCCGTATTTCTGGCCGCCGGTTTCGGTCACCGCCTGATGCCCATTACCCTCAACACGCCGCAGCCACTGGTGCGCGTCAAAGGTGTCCGGATGATCGACACGCTGATCGACGCTGTGGTAGCCGCCGGCATTGAGGAGATCTATATCGTCCGTGGCTATCTGAGCGAGCAGTTTGACCAGCTCCTTTACAAGTATCCCCACATCCGCTTTATCGAAAATCCCATTTACAACGAGTCCAAAAATATTTCCTCCGCCATGTGCGCCCGGCATCTGCTGGCCAACGCCTACGTGCTGGAGGCAGATCTGGTGCTCTATCATCCGGAGCTGATCCAGAAATATCAGTACACCTCCAATTTCCTGGGTGTGCCGGTCAAGAGCACCGATGACTGGTGCTTTGAAACCAAGAACCACGTGGTGACCAAGCTGAAGGTCGGCGGTGTCGACTGCCACCACGTATTCGGCATCTCTTACTGGACGGAAGAGGACGGCACGAAGCTGTTTGAAGATATCAAAACCGTATATGAAATGCCCGGCGGTAAAGAGCGTTACTGGGATCAGGTGGCTCTGGAATACTGCCAGCAAAATTATCGCGTGGAAGTGCGCGAATGCCGCTTTGAAGATATCGTGGAAATTGACACTTTCTCCGATCTGAAAAAGCTGGATCACTCCTACTGCTAAAGAGCACCACCGAGAGGAACCACTATGAAAAAACTGATTAAAAAGATTTCCGCGCTGTTGGCCCTTGTGATGCTGCTGACTTCGGTACTCACAGGCTGCGGCGGCAAAGAGTTCATCCTCATCTACACCAGTGTAGAGGGCTATGTCATCGAGGATATGAACAACCGTCTGCGCGAAGCTTTCCCCGACTATGATATCGTCATCGAATACGTCTCCACCGGCAGCCATGCTGCCAAGCTCCTTATCGAGGGCGCCAATTCCGAATGTGACATCACCTACGATCTGGAGTACGCCTATATGGAGCAGCTGGCACAGGCCGGCGCTCTGGCAGACCTGTCCTCGTATGATACAAGCATCTACATGGAGGACACCGTCGTCAGCGACTACTATCTGGTGCAGTGCCGCGTGGGCGGTGCCATTATCCTCAACACCGAAGTGCTGCAGGAAAAGGGTCTGCCCGAACCCACCAGCTATGAAGACCTGCTCAAGCCCGAGTACAAAGGTCTGGTCTCCATGGCCAACCCCAAATCCTCCGGCACCGGCTATATGTTCTATAAGTCTCTGGCCAACGCCTGGGGCGAAGAGAAGGCTGTGCAGTATTTCGATGCCCTGACCCCCAACATCCTGCAGTACACCTCTTCCGGCTCCGGCCCCGTCAACGCCCTGCTGCAAAAGGAAGTGGCCATCGGCTTTGGCATGACTTCCCACGCCGTCACCCAGATCAACGAGGGTGCCAAGCTGAAGATTGTGTTTTTTGAAGAGGGTTCTCCCTACACCATGTACGGCCAGTCCATGATCGCCGGCAAAGATCAGCGCGAGAGCGTGAGAGCCGTGTTCGACTTTCTGGTAAAGACCTACAGCTACGAGCTCAATGAGAAATTCTTCCCCGAGCAGATGTTCAAGGACGCCACTTTCTCCGTAGAAAACTATCCCCAGAACATCGTTTACAGCGATATGAGCAACAACACCATTGCGGCGAAAGAACATCTTCTGAATTTGTGGACCCACTGATCCCCCACGTTTTATATGAGGTAGAAAATATGAACAAAACCAAACTTCTTGCCCAAAATTTGGAAATGGTTTATGACGGCAAGCGAACGCTCAATCATGTCAGCTTCGATGTGCGCGACGGTGAGTTTCTCTCTATTCTCGGCCCCTCCGGCTGCGGCAAAACCACCATTCTGCGCATTCTCATCGGCCTTCTCAAGCCCGTTAGCGGCAGCATTATCAAAGACGGCGAAGACATCACCGCTCTGCCCCCCGCCGCACGCGGCATGGGCATCGTGTTCCAGAACTACGCCCTGTTTGAAAACATGACCGTAGTACAGAACGTGGAGTACGCCCTGAAGATCCGCAAGGAAAACAAGGGTGCCGCCGGCCGCAAAGCCGTGCGTCAGCGCGCTTTGTCCATGCTGGAGCAGATGGGTCTGCGCGAGCACGCCGACAAGCTGCCCTCCATGCTCTCCGGCGGTCAGCAGCAGCGCGTGGCCATCGCACGCACCATGGTGCTCAATCCCGACATCATTCTTTTTGACGAGCCCATGTCTGCACTGGACGTGGATACCCGTCTGGCTCTGCGCGCCGAGCTGAAGCGCATTCAGAAGGAGTTCGGCACCACCATGATCTATATCACCCACGATCAGGAAGAGGCTTTTGCCATGTCCGACCGCATTATGATCATGCGCGAGGCCAACGTGGTGCAGCTGGACACCCCCGAGAACATCATCGATCACCCTGCCGATGAATATGTAAAGACCTTTGTTCTGGAAAATCTCCAGACTAAGATCGACTCGCTCATGAAATGTATGAGGGCCTGAAGATGACCGATACGATCAAAATAGGAAGATACCAGCTGGGCAAGGCCGAATTTACCAAGCTTTTTTTCGCGCTGGTATTTGTCGCCATGGTTTTCATCCCTCTGGTGCGCATGTTCAGCTACATGGACGCCGAGAGCATCCGCCGAGTGGTGTCCTCCCCTGTTTTTGGCGAAGCCGTAGTCCACTCCCTCGTCTCGGCGCTGCTGGCCACCGTCATCACTGTCGCCATCGCTTTCCTGCTGGCTTTGTGCATTGAGCGCACCAGCATCCGCCTGAAAAGCTTCTTCGCCATCATTTTTGTGCTGCCCATGCTCATGCCCTCCATCTCTCACGGTATGGGTCTTGTGATCCTCTTGGGTAACAACGGCCTCCTGACCCGTTTTCTGGGACTGCAGGGCAGCATCTACGGTCTGCAGGGTATCATCGTTGGCTCTGTGCTGTACGCCTTCCCCGTGGCCTATCTGATGCTCTCGGATGTACTGCACTACGAAGACGGTTCTGCCTACGAAGCCGCCCGTGTGCTGGGTATCGGCAAGTTCCGCCAGTTTACCGCCATCATGCTGCCGTTCCTGCGCAAGCCGCTCATCAGCGTGGTGTTTGCCACCTTTACACTGGTCATCACCGACTACGGCGTGCCGCTGATGGTGGGTGGCAAATACACCACCATTGCCACCATCATGTATCAGGAGGTCATTGGCCAGTTGGATTTCGGCAAAGGCGCCGTTTACGGAACCGTGCTGCTGATCCCTGCCGTACTGGCCTTCGTCATCGACGTGCTCAACAAAGATCGCGGCAACTCCGGTTTCGTCACCAAGCGCTGCGAAGTTTCTCACAACAAGCTGGTGTGCGCCGCCTCCTGCGGCTGGTGCATCCTGATCTCTGTGCTGACGCTGCTGCCGCTGGTGGCCTTTGTGATGCTGGCTTTCACCGCCGACTATCCCAACGACCTGACCTTCACGCTAGCCAATGTCGTCAGAGCTTTCCGCCTGCGCGCCGGTAGATACTATCTCAACTCTGTGTTGATCGCCCTGTGTACCGCGGTGCTGGGCGTCAGCATTGCGTTCATGACGGCTTACCTCTCCGCCCGTATGAAGTCCAAGCTCTCTCGCTTTCTGCATCTCTCCGCCATGACCTCCGCTGCTATCCCCGGCATGGTGTTGGGTCTTTCGTACGTGCTGACTTTCAACAAGACCCCCATCTACGGAACCATTATCGTGTTGGTTTTGGTGAATATCATGCACTTTATCGCCTCTCCTTACCTGATGATTTACAATTCTCTGTCCAAAATCAATGAGAATCTGGAAGGCGTGGCCCACACTATGGGCATCAAGCGCGCGCTGCTGATGCGCGATGTGCTGATCCCCCAATGCAAATACACGCTGCTGGAAATGGGCTCCTATTTCTTCGTTAACTGCATGATGACCATCTCCGCCGTCTCCTTCCTCACCAGCACACGCAACAAACCCGTGTCGCTGATGATCACCCAGTTCGAAGCACAGATGCAGTTGGAGTGTGCCGCCGTGATCTCTTTGATGATCCTTTTGACCAATCTTCTCGTCAAGGGCGTCGTACACGCAATGAAGAAAAAGCACAATTGATTTTCTATGGAAAACGCTCCGCTTTGGCGGAGCGTTTTTGTCGTGATAGGGACTTCCCCTGCCATCATAAAATGGCCACAAAGGAGTGGTCGATATGATTTCAGCAGCACTGCTGCTACTTTCTCAAAGTCTTTTTTTCTCGTTGCATCTGGCAAGCAACCCCAGTTCTTTCCCTCAACCCCTGTCGTCTGCGGAAGAGCAGGCATGTCTGGACCGGTGGGCGGCAGGCGATCTGGCCGCCCGGAACCGGTTGGTGGAGCACAATCTCCGTCTGGTGGCCCACATCATCAAGAAGTATTACACGCAGGCCGACAATCAGGACGATCTCATCTCCATCGGTACCATCGGCCTTATCAAAGCCATCAATACCTTTCGCAGCGACAAGAATATCCGCTTGGCCACCTATGCTGCGCGCTGTATTGAAAACGAGATCCTGATGTACTTCCGTGCCCAGCGCAAGCTTCAGGGCGAAGTCTCCCTTTCCGACACCATCGAAACCGACGACAGCGGCGATTCTCTGTACCTGCTGGATGTGGTGGGCACAGACGACACCATGTTTTCAGACCTGCAGGATAAAGAAAACTGTCTGAAGGTGCGCCGCGCCGTGCAGGAATGTCTGGACGGACGGGAGGCCGATATCATCCGCCGCCGCTACGGACTGGACGGTATGACACCGCAGACCCAGCGGCAGGTAGCCGACCTATACGGCATCAGCCGCAGCTATGTATCGCGCCTTGAAAAACGGGCGCTGGAAAAATTAGAACAGGCCATCGGCGAAATCTGAATGATGCTCTTGCTGTTGGCATATCCTATTGTCAGGTGATGATATGATAAAAAAGGCCTGGAAAACTTACGCATTCTGGATTTTACTGTCCGAACTCACAGGTGCCCTCTCCGGCTGGCTGACCCGGAACGAAACAAAAGCCTATCAAAAATCCATCACGCAGCCGCCCCTCTCGCCCCCCGGCATCGTATTCCCCATCGTGTGGAGCATGTTGTTTGCTCTCATGGGTATTGGGGCCGCACGGGTCTATTTGACCGCACCCTCCGGACGCCGCACACGGGCAGTGGCTGTCTTTTTTCTACAGCTGATCTTCAACTTCTTCTGGAGCATCATTTTCTTCAACGCACAGGCCTTTGGCTTTGCATTGATCTGGCTGGTGCTCCTTTGGCTTTTGATTTTATGGATGATCTGCACCTTCTGCAAGGTGGATAAAACCGCCGCCCTTTTGCAGATTCCCTATCTTCTCTGGGTCACTTTCGCCGCCTATCTCAATGCCGGCGTATGGGTGCTCAATCGGTAAAAAAAGGACACCTTCACCATGGTGAAGGTGTCCTTTTTTCTCATTCCGCTCGCTTCCAGTGATACAGGCGGCTGTCCCAGTCTTTCATAGCGGCCACACCGTCGGTGAAGCCGGCACCGGAGAAGCAGGGCACCGGATAGAATCCGGCTGCGCAGAACATACTGCCGCTGGCCGTCAGCTCCAACTCCTGCTCGTGGAACTTCACCACCTTGTCTGCCACCGCATAAGCAGCGCTGCCCGGCCGCAGGCGCACCGGCGAGATCATATTCACCAGCGAACCAAAATCCGCCAGATGCACATCCTGTGGGAAGCTGCGCAGCGTATAGGTCATATTCCGGTCCAGACCGGCAGCTCGCAGCGGATACTGCCCTTGATTGGGTATATTCTGCCGCACATAGTGGATGCCCATCGCCTCTGTACGGTCATCGGACACCACCATCCAAAACAGGTCATTTTCCGTTTCGCGCACGCGATAGAAACTGCCGAACTGGAACAGGCGGCGGTACTCTTTGTAAAACGCGATCTGCTGCTTGACTTCTTCTCTCTCCTGCGCGCTCAAATCACCCAGATCCAGTTCGTAGCCTAAGAGGCCAAAGCAGGCCATGTGGAAGCGGCTGCGCAGCGGTGTCTGCCGCAGCGTCTGGTGATTGGGACTGGCCGACACGTGGCAGCCCAGCGCCGACTGGGGATAGCCATAGCTGTATCCACTCTGGATATGGCTGCGGCACTGGGCGTCCGTATTGTCGCTGGCCCACACCTGCGGCATGTAGCACAGCATACCCAGATCAGCGCGGTTGCCGCCGGAGGCGCAGCTTTCAAAGAGCACATCCGGAAATTCCTCCGTCAGCCGCTGCAGCACGCTGTATAGGCCCAACACATAGCGGTGGGCCACCTCACCCTGCCGCGATGCCGGCAACGCAGGAGAAAATGTATCCGTCATAATGCGGTTCATATCCCACTTGATATAACGCACCGTACCGTCGCGCAGGATCCGCGCCACGCTCTCGTAAATATAGTCGCACACCTCAGCGCGGCTCAGATCCAGGATATACTGGTTGCGGCCCATGGCCTGCACCCGATGGCCCAGAATCCAGTCGCTGTGTTTTCCGAACAGATCGCTCTTTTCGCTGATCATCTCCGGTTCCACCCACACGCCCAGATCAATGCCGATTTTCTTCATATCCTGTGCCAGCGCAGGGAATCCGCCGGGCAGTTTCTTTTTATCCTCCACCCAGTCGCCCAAGGCACGGGTATCGTCACTGCGGCCGGTAAACCAGCCGTCATCCACCACCAGCAATTCAGCACCCACTGCCTTGGCTTCTTTTGCCAGTCTCACCAGCTTGGCGCGGCTGAGCTTGAAGTAGAGTCCCTCCCAGCTGTTGACCAGCACAGGGCGCTCCTTCTCCCGCCACTGAGGACGGATCACATGGCAGCGCACAAACCGGTGCATGCAGCGGCTCACACCGCCAAAACCGGCGTCGCTGTAAGCGAGCACCATCTGCGGCGCATCCAGACTCTGTCCGTGGCGCAGCTGCCAGGAAAAGCCATCCACGCCCATGCCCTGCACCACGCGAACGCCGCCGTAGGCGTTCTGCGCCGCGCAGCCGTAGTGGTTGCCGCTATAAAGCAGATTCACCGCCCACACGCTGCCTGCCGTTTCCGTGGCGTTGCAGCCGACCATGGCGAAGGGATTGCAGCGGTTGGAGCTGACACCTACCGCGCTGTCCCACACCAGTTTTCCGGTCAGTTTCTGATCCTGCCGCGCCATCTCACGGGCCCAGGCTCCGCGGAAAGTGGTCAGGGTATATTCATCCTTCGGCAGATCCAGCTGACCGCTCAAAAGCCGATGGACCGTTACTGCCTCGCCGGTATCATTGACCAGCCGGCTCCAGCGCACGATGGCATCCGCCTTCTCAAAAACCGTATAGTACAATTCCAGATACAGCTCGCAGCTGTGCTCTTTGAGCACCACCTTCAGCGTCTCCTGACCGTCCAGCGCCGCCGGCAGACCGCTGGGCGTATCCTTCGCACTCCGCTCGTAATAGGCAAAACGGAACGCCGCAGCGCGCCCACCGTCCGGCAGCGTCACATCCACCAGACTCTCGCCGGTATTGCCCCAGCCCACGCTGCTGCCCTCCTGCGCCATGTTCTCCAGACTGACGCCGCCTTCCAGCACAGCAGCGTTACCCGGTGCAAACAAAGGACGCGGCGCCGTGAGGCTGTAATCCTCCAGTCGGCGCAGCTTACTTCCGTAGTAAAGATGCCGCAGCACACCGTCCGACACATCAAAGGCATAGGCGGTGTGATCCGTTTCCAGCACAAAGCAAAGATTCTCCATGGTGATCATGTTATCGACCTCCCTCTTATTTTTATTATACCATTTTACCGGCCGCTTGTCTTGCTTTTCTCTCAACTTTCCCTAAAATACCGCGGCAGCGGCAGCATTTGACAATCTCGGCGCATCATGGTATAAAAAAAGAAAACCATCCCCGAAAAGGAGATCTGTCATGCCATATTGCAACATTCTTTTCGATCTGGACGGCACACTGGTGGATTCCGGCGAAGGTATCCTCAAGTGTGCTGAGCTTGCTCTGCGCCATTTTGATCTGCCCATCCCCACCGAAGCGGAAATGCGCACCTTCGTGGGTCCTCCCTTACGGGACTCTTTTATGCGCTTTGGCTGCACAGCCCAGCAGGCGGAGGAGGCCGTGGCCGTCTATCGCAGCCGCTATACCGTCGTGGGTAAGTTCGAAGGTTTCGTCTATCCCGGTATCCCGGAACTGCTGAAGGCTTTGAAAGAGGGCGGCTGCCGCCTGTTCGTGGCCACCTCCAAGCCGGAAACCACCGCCAAAGAGGTGCTCCATCATTTCAATCTGGCCCCCTATTTCGACTGTATCGCCGGTGCAGCGCTGGACAAGTCCCGCGGCACGAAAGAAGAGGTCATCGCCTACCTCCTCTCTCAGGTCGGCACGCTGGACGGCGCCCTCATGGTGGGTGACACCGCTTTTGACGTCATCGGCGCAGCGCAGCACGGCATCCCCTGTGTCGGTGTCAGTTGGGGCTACGGCACGGTAGAGAGCATGACCGACGCCCACGCCGCCGCTATCGTGGATAACACGCAGGAACTTCTGGACGTTATCTTTCACTAATAAGCAAAAAAACTGCCCTCAAAGGCATATGCCTTTGAGGCCAATCTCTTTACTTCTTGATCAGAGTACCGTAGATGGTGCCAAATGCGCAGGTGGCATTGGACTCATCGGTATCAATGTGCATAGACAGGGCATAGGTAGGATTGACACGGACCACCACATCATCCAGCTCAGCGCTGCGCTCAGACTCGATGCGAACCTTGACAATCTCCTTATCCACCACACCGAAAACAGCAGCATCTTCGGGCGTCATGTGGATGTGGCGCTTGGCAACCAGCACACCCTCGGTCAGTTCCAGCTCACCGGCAGGGCCAACCAGCTTGCAGCCGGGCGTACCGGCCAGATTGCCGGACTCGCGGATCATGCCTTCCACACCCAGCACACGGGCGTCGGTCAGAGAGATCTCCACCTGAGACTCAGGACGGGAGGGTCCGAGGATGATGACGTTGTTGATGGCCTTCTTGGGGCCAACGATATTAACGCGCTCTTCGCAGGCATACTGGCCGGGCTGGCTCAGAGCCTTCTTGGGAGTCAGCTGAGCACCCTCACCGAACAGAACGGCGATGGCGGCCTCGCTCAGATGTACATGTCTTGCAGAGGTTTCTACCAGAATTTTCTTTTCCATGACAATTTTCTCCTTTTCATGCGTGATATATAATTGCAACAGTTATATTATGCTCTCAGATTTTCTCATATTACCATAGCACAAAATCCAGAGTATGTAAAGGGAACGCCGCGGAAAGTTCCGCGGCGTTCCCTTCTTTTTTAAGAAAATTTCAGCCCAGCATCACCGTGCGCAGCGTATCCATATCGCTCTGCGCTACACCGAGGCTCAGCAGATATCCCTCAATCTTTTCGCTGAGCGTTGCGCCCGGCAGGCCCTCTATGTAGCTCAGATAGTCATCCTGCACGCGGTTGAGAAGACGGGAACTGCCAATGGAGGCGAAGTTACTCAGCAGATAGTCGCGGTCCAGATCCTCCTGAGATACACCCAGCAGACCGTTGATGAGATAGCAGACGTAGCCGGTGCGATCTGTACCGATGCTGCAGTGGATGGCGAAGGGGTAGTTGGCCTCATCGCCCAGCAGCTTGAACACTTCCACAACGGCAGCCTCGTTGCTGAGGCGCAGCTGGCCGCGGGTGCCATCCATAGGCACCTGAACATACTGCGCGCCGCTGATGAGACTGGTGTCCGTCAGGCCGCCCACCTCATTGTTTTCCACTTCGCGCAGGTCCAGCTCCGTGCGGATACCCAACTGCGCCATGGTCTCCAGACCTTTGGCAGTGATGCGCGCCTTAACCGTGGTGTTGTTGTTCTCGTTCAGGCGGCCACAGCGGTAGATGAGACCCTGATTGACCTTCTGACCGCTCTCGGTCTGCCAGCCGCCCAGATCGCGCACATTGGCCACACCGTCGCAATAGATGGTGCGCGGTGCTTCATCAGCGGTGGAAAAAGTCCCCGTTGCGCTGACAGCCACTTCCTTCTCACCCTTCACGGCGGTTACGGACCAGTAATAAGTAGTACCGGTCTTGCAGTTATACAGTTCCAGCGCAGGCTCTGCGGTTTCCAGCACCCACGCATCCTGCAGGTCCTCCGTCTCGCCTACACGCACGCGGTAAAACTCCGCCTCAGCACCGTCCAGCGTCCAGGTGAGGGCAACGGCCTTGGGATAGCTGGCCTCTTTGGTGCCGGAGCCATAGCTGAGCACACGGCTTATCTCAGCATCCATGTAAGAAGCAATTTTATCGTTCATCAGGGAAATATCGCTGCCCACATCGCTCAGCGTTACCGTTCCCTTGGCACCGCAGCCGCTCAAAGACAGGATCATCAGCAAAGCCAGCAGCATCGCGCCAATTCGGTGCTTCATTTGTTTGCGCATAACGTCTCTCCTTTTCGCGCCGCAATGCAGGCGCAGGTTTATTTTGTTCATTGTATCAAATTTCCACGCCCTACACAACTGAAATATCACACAACGGCAAAGAAAAAAACCTCACCAGAAATCTGGTGAGGCTTGGAGCTGGAAACGTGACTCGAACACGCGACCTGCTGATTACGAATCAGCTGCTCTACCGACTGAGCTATTCCAGCATCGTATGGAGACTGTCTGTTACAGTCACGGGCGTCATTGTACCATGTTCTCTCCGCTTTGTCAATTGCGACTTCGTTTTTTTCTCACCGCGAAAAATATTACTTTTTGTAATCACAGCAGAACAATTAGGTTAATTTTCTCTTGTCAAGCACCGCCCCATTTTTCTTTCCACTTTCTTTCGTCAAAATGCACAACGCCAAAAGGGCAGTCTGATGGGAAAAGTCTCTCACTTTTTACACTTTTGGGGACTCTTTCTTTTCTGTCATCCCCCACCATCATTTGACATAATTCTGCTATCCATAAGACACTACAAAGAGTTATTCACATTATCCACACCTTTTTCCACATCCAAAAAATCCAGTATTTCCAACGGTTTTCTTTTTTATTTCCAAAAAACACCAATCCAGGAAAACGAATATACACACCGTCTTGACACCCCTTGTTTTGTCGACATAATTCTTTTCCCCAGATAATTTTCCGGTAAAAATTTTTTCTCACTTACCATAATATTTTTTATCATTAGAAAAACGGCACCCTCTACCGAGAGTGCCGTCATTTCGCTTATGATATAGTTCAGATATCTGTTTCGTTCAAGTCCATGGTTGCATAGGCGTTCAAATCCAGTGCTGCCGTCTTGCCTGCCAAATACTCATAGTAAGCCTGAGAGGCAATCATAGCACCGTTATCACCGCACAGCCGCAGCGGCGGCAGATACAAGGTGATCCCTTCGCGGCGGCACGCTTCCTGCAAGTCGGCGCGGATCATGGAGTTGGCCGCCACGCCGCCGGCCGCTGCCATCACGGTGCGGCCGCTCTGCTTGGCCGCGGCAATGGCACGGGGCACCAGCTCATCGCTGACAGCACGGGTAAAATCGTGGGCCAGTGCCGCCTCGTCCAGCACCTCACCCTTTTGCTGGGCGTTGTGCACCAGATTCACCACCGCCGTCTTCAGACCGGAAAAGCTCATATCCAGTTCGCAGCCGGACACATGGGCACGGGGCAGATCGTACTTTCCACCCTCAGACTGCTGGGCCAGATTGTCCATAGGCTTACCGCCGGGATACGGCAGACCCAGCACACGGGCCGCCTTGTCAAAGCACTCACCGGCCGCATCGTCACGGGTGGCACCCAAAATCTCCATATCGGTATAATCCTTCACATCCACGATCAGCGTGTTGCCGCCGGAAATCGCCAAGGCGAGAAAAGGAGGCTGCAAATCAGGAAACGCCAGATAGTTGGCGGCGATATGGCCGCGGATATGGTGTACCGGAATCAGCGGCACCCCCAGCGCATAGGCCACGGACTTGGCAAAGCTGACGCCTACCAGCACCGCGCCGATCAGACCGGGCGCATAGCTCACCGCCACGGCATCCACGTCCTTTTTGGTGATGCCGGCTTCTCCCAGCGCCTGATCGGTAAGGCCGGCGATGGCCTCCACGTGCTTGCGCGAAGCGATCTCCGGCACCACACCGCCGTAGAGCGCATGCATATCCGCCTGAGAGAGAATGGCGTCGGCCAGCACCTCGCGGCCGTCGCGCACCACCGCAACAGCGGTTTCGTCACAGGTGGACTCAAAGGAGAGAATGATCATTCGTTTTCCTCCTTATCAAAATAACGGGTGAGGATCAGCGCATCCTCCTTGGGCAGATCGTAGTAGTTCTTGCGCCGTCCCACTTCCTCAAAACCGTAGCGCTGATAAAGGGCAATGGCCGCCTCGTTGCTGGGCCGCACCTCCAATGTCAGGAACGCCAGCCGGTTGGCCTGAGCAAAATTGAGATAGATCTCCAGAATCCGAGCCGCTACGCCGCGGCGGCGGTATTCCGGAAACACAGCCACGTTGGTGATATAGCCCTCATCGGCCACCACCAGCAGGCCTGCGTAGCCCAGCACAGTGCCGGTTTGACCGTCCTCCGCCACCAGAAAGGCGGCACACTGGTTCTCCAGCTCTTCCGCCAGCATGCGGCGAGACCAAGGACGGGAAAAGCAGATGCGCTCCAGCCGCTCAATCTCCTCCAGATGATCGGCATTCATCGGTACGATCCGAATGCAGTCGTTCATTTTTTACGCCTCCTTTGTGGCCCGTCCGTAGAGGAACACGCCGGCAATTACGATCACGCCGCCCAGAATCACCGGCAGCGTGGGCTTTTCAGCAAACAACAGCAGGCCCCACAGCGCAGAAAACACCGGGTCCAGCAGCTTAACAGTGGATATGTAGGCCGGGGGCAGATACTTCAAGCCCCACGTAAAGACACTGTGACCCAGCAGCGTGCACAGAACTGCCATACCCAGCGCCGTCAGCCAGTTGTTGGCGCCATAGCCCGTCAGCGGCGTACCACTGGCAAGCGAAAGCACCAGCACCGTCAGCGCAGCGCAGCCATACGCCACAAATGTATAAGTGGTGTTGGAAATGCGGCTGCGCACCGAAGCGCCGATCATGGTATAAAGCGCCAACAGGAACGTGGAAGTGAGCGCCAGCGCATTGCCCAACAAGCCGCTCTCGCCTCCGCCGTCAGCCAGCGCCACCATCACAGCGCCTACCAGCGACAGGGCAACGGCCAGCCAGCAGCGGCCGGACAGCTTTTTACGGAACACCAGAATGCTGCCCAGCGCCACAAACAGCACCTCAGCATCCGACAAAATCACCGCCGCAGCGATGGACGTGTGGCGCAGCGACTCAAAAAACGCAGAGAAGTGCAGACCCAGACAGCAGCCGGCCAACACCGTCAGCAGCCACTCCTTTTTTGTCATGCCCTTCAGTTCCTCCCTGCCCTTCAGCAGGACCGCCGGCAACAGAAGCAGCACCGCAATGATCATGCGGTAAAGCACCAGCACCATGCTGGGCGCGGTGGACCAGCGCACCAAAACGGCAGCGGCGGAAATGCCCACCACGCCGATCAAAACAATCAATCGTTTCATCCTTTTGCCTCCAACCAGTTTTTACCGCTGTGGGCTTCCGCGACCAGCGGAACACGAAGCTGCATCACGTACTCCATCTCCTCCGCCAGAAGACACTCCACCTGCTGCCGCTCCGCCTCCGGACACTCCACGATCAGTTCATCGTGGACCTGCATAATCAGACGGGCGCGCAGTTTTTCCTCCTTCAGCCGCCGGTACACACGCACCATGGCCAGCTTGATGATATCGGCAGCCGTGCCCTGAATGGGCATGTTCAGCGCCACTCGCTCGCCGAATGCGCGTAGATTGAAGTTGGAGCTTTTCAGTTCCGGCAGCGCACGGCGGCGGTGCAGCAGCGTTTCCACATATTCCTGCTGCCGTGCCGTTTCCACCACATTTTCCATATAGGTCTTCACGCCGCCATAAGTGGCAAAATAGCGGTCCATATAGTCCTTGGCCTCCGCCACCGTCACCCCGATGTCCTGCGACAGCGAGAAGGGCGAAATACCGTACACAATGCCGAAGTTCACCGCCTTGGCACCGGAGCGCATCTGCGCGGTTACTTCCTCCTGCGGCACATGGAACACATTGGCCGCCGTCACCGTGTGGAAATCGGCACCGGAGAGAAATGCCTTCTGCATTTCCTCATCTCCGGCCATGTGGGCCAGCAGCCGCAGTTCGATCTGGGAATAGTCGGCATCCACCAGAACCCAACCCTCATCGGCCACAAACATGCGGCGCATTTCGCTGCCCAGCTTCGTACGGGTGGGGATATTCTGCAAATTCGGCTCCGTGGAACTCAGTCGGCCGGTGGCCGTCACCGTCATCTGGAAATTGGTGCGGATACGGCTGTCAGGATCCACCATTTTCAAAAGGCCGTCGGCATAGGTGGACTTGAGCTTGCTGTACTGCCGATACTGCAGCACGTCCGCCACAACGGGATGCTGCCACCGGAGCTTGTCCAGCACGTCGGCGTTGGTGGACCAGCCGGTTTTTGTTTTCTTGCCGTGAGGCAGCTGCAAATCCTCAAAAAGCACCTTGCCCAGCTGCTTGGGAGAGTTGATATTGAACGGCGCACCAGCCGCCTCATAGATCCGCTGCTCCAGCACTGCGATCTCACCTGAGAGCATTTGTCCGAAACGGGCCAGTTCTCCGCCGTCTACGCGGAAGCCGGAGCGTTCCATCTCCGCCAGCACGCGGCACAGGGGCATTTCCACCTCGTCGAACAGCTGCTGCATATTCTGCTGGCGCAGCTTGGGTGCCAGTTCTTCTTCCAGCGCGGCAATAGCGCTGCAATAGCTGCACAAGGACGCTTCTGCCGCCGCCGTGTCTCCCAGCAGGGAGAAGGCATCCGCCTCCAGATGGACAGGCTTGGGCAGCTCGCCGTTGAAATAGGAAACAAACAGCCGCGCCAGATCATAGCTTCCTGCCGTAGCATCCAGCAAGTACGCAGCAATAGCCGTGTCAAACACAAAGCCGTCGCAGTTGAGGCCGTTTTCCAGCAGGGCACGCATCAGGTCTTTCACGTTGTGGCTCACCTTGCGGATATCATCGGCAAAGAGGGCGTTCAAAAGGGCATTCCAGTCCCCTTCATACCGGTCAAAGAACAGCAGCGTCATCACGCCTGCTTTTTCATCCGTCTCGCACTCCACCGCCAGCGTCTGCAAATTGTCCAGCGCCAGCACCGTCACCTGTTCCGCTTTGCGCCACAGCGCCAGCAGTTCTTCGGCACGGGCAGAATCGCTCAGCGTTTCCACCGTCATGGTGTAATCGGAAGCTTCGTCCTGCACCTCGCTTTTCGTCGGCTGCAGGCCGTACTTGTCAATGAGCTTGGAAAACTCCAGCTGCAAAAAGAGGTCATACAGCTCCGGCTTGAAGGGTTGGCGCAGATTGTCCTCCACCGCAAACGCCACAGGCGCATCGGTAATGATGGTGGCCAGGAATTTCGAGTGCAGGGCACTGTCTTTCCCCTCCTCCAGCTTGCGGATAGCTGCAGGCTTGGCCTCGATGTCGGGCATGGCGGCATAGAGCGCCTCTACACTCTCATAGCGCTGGATAAGCGCCATGGCCGTCTTTTCACCCACGCCGGGCACACCGGGAATATTGTCGGAGGTATCACCCATCAGCGCTTTCAGGTCGATCATGTGGATGGGGGCAAAACCGTACTGCTCATGGAACGCAGCAGGCGTCATATCTTTGGTGGTCGTCTGGCCCATACGGGTGGACACCAGCTTCACCGTGGTCTTGTCGGTAATGAGCTGCAAACTGTCCTTGTCACCGGTGACGATCACACAGTCCCAACCTGCCTCTTCGCATTTACGGGAAATCGTGCCGATCAGGTCATCGGCCTCGAAGCCGGCCATTTCATAGCGTGGGATGTTCATGGCATCCAGCACCTGCTTGAGCCAAGGCAGCTGCATGGCCAGTTCCTCCGGCATCCCCTTACGGGTGGCCTTATAGTTTTCGTCGGCCAGATGGCGGAAGGTAGGTTCACGCCGGTCAAAGGTGACACACAGTGCCTCCGGCTGCTCTTCATCCACCAGACGCTGCAGCGTAGTCAAAAAGCCGTAAATCGCGTGAGTAAACAAGCCCTGTCGGGTAGACAGCGGCCGGATACCGTAATAAGCGCGGTTGAGAATACTGTTGCCGTCAAGCACCATTAATTTCATGGGTCATTCCTCCCGGATATTTTGCACATACACGGTTATTATACCTTCTTTTCCCTCAAAAAACAAGGCACAGCCTTGACAGCGCAACGATTTATGATATTCTTTTATACGGCTTATTTCTACATTGAAAAGAGGGGGTTTCTATGGCAAATCGCCGCCTTGCCCGTCGCTTGAACCTACACTTCGCCGTTCTGTGGGGTCTGTTCTGGAGCAGTTCGGCTTCCCTTTGGGGCTTTCGCTCCATTTTCTTGCTGCACTGCGGCTTCACCAATGCGCAAATCGGCCTCGTCTCCTCCTGCGCTCTGCTTTTGCCTATGGCGGCGCAGCCCATGCTCGCCTCCCTCAGTGACCGCAACAGCCGATTTACCAGCCGCAATCTGGCCATGGGGCTCACGGCACTGAGTATCGCATGCTGTATCGGCGTCTGGGTGTCAAACCATGCGTTCATCTACTCCGTCCTGCTGGTGATCATCGGCGTGACACTGACGGTGATCGTCCCTTACTTTAACGCCATGAGCATGGATTTCGTGATTCGCGGCGTGGATCTGAACTATGGCGCCAGCCGCAGCTGCGGATCTGTGACCTATTCTCTGACCTCACTTGTGATGGGCGCGGTGCTGGAACGCTTTGCCCCCACGTTGATTCTCCCCGTTTTCCTCGTTTCCTCCGTTGCTCTGCTGCTGGCATTATTTCTCTTCCGCTATCCGCTGCCGCCTCTGCCGGAGACGGAAGCAAAAACCGGCCCTGTCTCCCTATCCAACATCGCACTGCTGCGGCGCTATCCCCGTTTCGCACTCATGCTGGCCGCCTGTTTTTTGTTGGTGGGCAGTCAGACCACGCTCAGCACCTACATGATCCAGATTGTGGGCAAAGTAGGTGGCGGCGAAAGTGCCACCGGCATCGCCTATTTTCTCTCTTCCGGTGCAGAGCTGCCGGCCATGCTTTTGTTTACCCGTGTACGCCGCAAAGTTTCGCTGCCAACGCTGATGATGTTCAGCGCTGCATTCTTCGTGATCCGCTGTGCCGCTTTTTTGCTGGCCAGCTCCACGCTTACCATTTATCTCGCCTGTGCTCTGCAGTTTTTCGCCTACGCCGTTCTGGCTTTGGCCACTGTCTATTACGTCTCTGCCGAAATTGACATTGCCAATCAGGCGAAAGGTCAGGCACTGATCTACATTATCGCTTCCGGCCCCGGCTCCGCCTTCGCCTCGCTGTGCGGCGGGTGGCTGCTGGATCAGTCGGGCGTACAGGCGATGCTGGTTTTCTGTTGTCTCTGCGCCGCTGTCGGTATGATTATCATGGCAGCTGCTCTTTATATGAAGCGTTTGAAAGGAAACAACCTATGATCGACTCTTTCCTCACCGTTGCACAGCAGGTTTTGATGCTCTTCTTCCTGATCGCCGTCGGCTTCCTGCTGGGTAAACTGAAGCTGCTCACCTCTCAGGGCAGCCTCGCCATGAGCAATCTGATGCTCTATGCCGCCATCCCCTGCCTCGTCGTCTCCTCCTTCCAGCGTCCGTTGGAACCCGAACATCTGCAAAACTTCGGTCTCACCATTGTGCTGGCGGTGGTGGTGCACATCGCCATGATCGTCATCTCCGCCGTGGTGCTGCGCCGCGCAGATGATGACCGCCGCAGTATCCTGAGTCTTTGCGCTGTCATGGCCAACTGCGGCTTTATGGCGTTCCCTCTGCAGTCGGCGCTGTACGGCTCTCTGGGTGTCTTTTACGGTTCGGCATATCTGATGGTTTTTAACATCTGCACCTGGACTTACGCCCTCTACATGGCCGCCGACAGGGACCGCTCCGTGCTGAAGCTGCGCACCATCCTGCTCACCCCCACCATCATCGCCATTATTCTGGCCATGGTGCTCTATCTGGGACAGATCACCCTGCCGGATCTGCTGCTGACGCCCATCACCTACATCTCCAACCTCAACGTTCCCATCCCCATGATTATCATCGGTTTCCACCTGTCTCAGACCGATCTGAAAACCGCTATGCAGGGCAAAGGCGCCATCGCCAGCATTGTGCTGCGTTTGATCGTCTCTCCCCTTTTGGCACTGGGTCTTTGCATGCTGCTGCAGTTGAACGCCATGGTTTCCACCGTGGTGGTCATTGCCGCATCCACGCCGGCTGCCGCCGTGGTCACCATGCTGGTCTCCAAATACGGCAAAAACGCCCCTCTCTCCTCCAGTCTGATCTCCATCCACACCCTCTGCTCTGCCATTACCATCCCTGTGATGGTGGCGCTGACGCAGCTGTTGATCCACTAAACGCCAAACGGACTCTGTTCTTTGCAGAACAGAGTCCTTTTTTTCTTTTATGACGCCGGCGTAAGCGGCTGGCTGATATCCACTTTTGCCAAGCGGGCACAGCGCTCACCTTCTATCAAGATCTGCACGCGCTGCACGGTGCGGATCGAGCACAGCGAGCGCACCAAGCCCTGCACGATCTGCTGCTGCGACGCAATATCCTCCGGCATCAGCCCAACACATTCCTGCGACAGGTTGAGATAGCAAATGCCACCGTCAATACGCGCACTCAGCACAGAAAAACCCTCCGGCAGCAGCGGCAGCAGCGTTTCACTGACCGGACCTTGCAGCAGTGCATCCATCACCGCACTCACCTGACTCTTTCCTTCATAGACGGTCAGGATCCGCTCCTCTTCCACCAGTGCTGAGCCATTGGAAAAATACAGTCGCACCGCCAGATTGCGCACCACGTCTTCCGGACTGGTGACCAGCACATCGTCGGCCCGGAAATAGTTCTTGGCGCGATAGTCCAGCCCTTCCCCGTTGACGGTAATGCGCACCGTGTAGATACCGGGAATCTGCACCAACGACAACGTCGTGCAATAGTCGGCAATGGTCAGATCAATTCCGGAAAGCTGTCCGTATCCGCCGGAAAAGTCTACCGTCACAGTGCTTCCGCTTACCTGACAGCTGTTCAGTCTTGTGCCGTTGGGCACCAATTGGTTCAGCGCTGCATCGGAATATCCCTCCAGCAGCAAGTCCATCACCGCTTCGGCCTGCTCCTGCGAAGACTTGTCGCGCATCTGTCGCCAGTCCAATCGCACCGCCGCAATGGCGTCACCGCCGCTGCTCAAATGGTCCTTGCGCACAGGGAAATACAAACTCAGCGTTTCCCCCTCTTTGGGGGCGTCCGGCACTACGCTGACGCCCAGCAGCACCAACGCCAGCAGGCAAACAATCAGGCCAATCACCCGTTTCATGTCCTGACTCCTCCTTTCGCCTGCGGCAGACGAACGGTAAACACCGTTCCGCTTCCCTCCGCGCGATGCGCCGCTTCAATAGTGCCTTCCCGACGCAAGACCGTGTCATGCACAATGCTCAGACCAAGGCCCGTGCCACCCACATCCCGGGAGCGCGCCTTGTCCACGCGGTAAAATCGCTCGAAAATATGGCCCAGATCTTCCTGGGGAATACCAACGCCGTTGTCTTCCACACGGATCACCACAAATTGCTCCTCCACGGTGATCTGCGTGCTGACATATCCTCCGGCGCTGTACTTGATGCCGTTTTCCATCAGATTGTAGAGGATCTGGTGGATATCATCTTCTGTGGCCAGCACCACAGCCGCCGGATCGGCGCGGCAGATCAACTTCACGCCCTTTTCATCGGCCACCATGTGCAGCATACGCTCCACCCGGTCCAAAACGGGTGCCGTTTCCACCGCCACAGCCCGCTCTATGTTACCGCTGTCAATGCGCGTCAAACGCAGCAGGTCTTCCGTAATGCGGCTGAGGCGCTGCGCTTCCTCTCCAATATCGCCGACAAACTCGCGCACCGTGTCGGCATCCATGTTCTGTGTCTGCAAAATCGAATCTGTCAGCAGGCGAATACCGGCCAGCGGCGTGTTCAGTTCGTGGGATGCATCGGACACAAAACGGCGGCGGGCATTTTCCGTGGTCTGCAGGCGGTCCGTCAGGCTGTTGAACTCCGCCGTGATCTGGGCGATCTCATCGCCACCCTTCACTTCGGCCCGATGGCTGTAAGCACCTTCGCGCACATGGCGGATGGCCTGCAGCAGTTCACTGATACGGCCCGTCAGCATCCGCGAGAGCACCAGACTCAGCACCACCACGAACACCGCCACCACACCGGAAATGCGGGTGATGTTGCCCTGCAGGCTCTTGAACAGTTCCGCCTGCTCGGTGTCGTACTCATAGGCGTAAATGGCGCCCACCGTCTGGTTGTGATACACCACAGGGGACGCGCCGCGGCTGAGGAACGCGCTGCCGTCATAGCTGCAGTAATAGGCGTTCTGCCCGCGCAGCGCCTGCACGATCTCCGTGTAAAGGGCGACAAGACCCACGGCACTGTCGGTTTCACGGGAATCGTACAGGACCCGTCCGGCAGTGTCGGTGACCAGGATACGGCTCACGCCTGTTTCTTCCACCACGGTCAGGGCCTGGCTGACGTTTTCCGGCGTCAGTTCTTCCAGACCGCTCAGCGCCGACTCAATGACCTTCACGCTGCCGGCCATGGCCGTCACCTTGGAGCGGAACACCAGATTCTGGGACTCCAGCAGCGGGTATGTATTGAGCAGCACCAGCACGAACACAATGACCAGGATGTAGCTGAGGCTAAACTTAAATTGTAGGCTGACTTTCCCCTTTAAAATAGTAACCCACTCCCCACTTGGTCATGATGTACACCGGCTCGGCCGGGATCTTCTCCAGTTTTTCCCGCAGACGGCGCACATGTACGTCCACCGTGCGGTAGTCTCCGGCATAGGAATAGCCCCACACCAGATTCATCAGATCCTCGCGGCTGTAAACGCGGCGGGGATTTTTCATCAGAAGCTCGATAAGGTCGTACTCCTTGGCCGTCAGTTCCACCGTGACACCATCCCGGATCGCCACCCGCTGCTCGGTATCCAAAGTCAGATCGCCCACGGTAATCCGGCT
>JAZKYM010000089.1:0-37736 GCA_045612165.1 Vescimonas sp. | reverse complement strand
GCCACGCAGATAGTACAGCTTGGCGCGACGGACATAACCGTGACGAACAGTCTCGATCTTGTCGATAGAGGGAGAATGAACGGGGAACACCTTCTCCACGCCCACGCCGTAAGAGATACGACGGACGGTGATGGTCTCCTCAATGCCGCCGTGCTTCTTAGCAATGACGGTGCCCTCGAAGACCTGGATACGCTCGCGAGCGCCTTCCTTGACCTTCACGTGGACGCGAACGGTATCGCCGACTTCCACAGCAGGGACTTCCTTGAGCTGCTTTTCGCTCAGTGCCTTAATCAGATCCATGGATATTTTCCTCCTAAATTATAGGTGTTCATAACGCCATTTTCATGGTGTTTCCTAGCAATCGAAACACCGGCGACAGAGGACCGCCCTTTTTACGCCATGATAGAATATCACAGTTATTTACCAAATGCAAGAACTTTTTTCAAATTTATCGAAAAATTTTGCCATCGGCATCGAGAAACTCACGGCGACGCACACGGATAAAATCCGGGGTCAAATCCGGAAGATAATTGGCGATGGCGCGCTCCAGCAACTGGGGATTCAAGCCGGGATTCTGCGCCTGCACCACGACAGTGCCGCAAATCTTCCCTTCCTCTTCGCGCAATTCAACGCTGTGAATCATGGGAGCAATGTCCACATCGGCCATCTCTTTGCGTTTGGTGCGCTTCTGGATGATCAGTTCTTCTCTGCCCAGCAGTTCTGTCAGTTGAGCCACCGCGTCGGCAGGCACACCGTTATCATAGTCCAGCTCCAAGTCGGCACGCAGCAGAGCCAATTCCCTCACAGGGCGCTTGGCCTCGTAACAGTCCAGCACACGCAGGCCGCTGGGCATACCGGTATTGAGCTTCTCGGCAATGCCGCAGCCATCGGTAGTCTGCGTTACTTCAAAATCCAACAGTTCGCAGTCGCTGGACTGTCCCACCGGCAAGGGCAGTACAATAGAGATAATCGGATGGGGATGATAGCCCTGACTGTGTTTGATATCCAGTTCTGTACGGGGGAAGCAGCGTTGGAACGTGCGCAGCAGATCCAAATGGGAGATATAGGCAGCCTGTGCCTCCTTGACAAACAGCAACCGCAGCTTAGACATCGCACTTACCTCCCACCAGAAGATTGGCACCGCAACCGTTACACTGGGTACGGCAATCGGGCGTGGTCACCGCGTCAAAAGCACGCCGGCGCTCACGCCACAAATAGTTCTCTGTCACGCCGCTGGAAATCATCGACCAGGGCATCACTTCTTCGCGCTCACGAACACGATTGGCATAGAAATGCGGGTCGATACCGCACTTTTCAAAAGCCTCCAGCCAGCGATCCAGAGAGAAATACTCCTCCCAAGCGTCCAGCTTGGCACCCTTACGCCATGCCGTTTCCAGCACCTTACCAAGGCGGCGGTCACCGCGAGCCAATACCGCCTCCAGGAAACTGGTATCAGAATCGTGCCAGTTATAGGTCACCGTCTTGGTCTTGATGGCTTCACGCAGCAGCGCCACGCGGCGCTCATATTCTTCCTTGGAGATCTGGGGTTCCCACTGGAATGCCGTATGCGGCTTAGGAACAAACCAAGAAGTAGACACAGTAATGCGTACGCCGCGGTTCTTATTGCTGGCAGATTCACGCCATGCATGCATCACACGGGCAGCGAGATCCGCGATACCCAGTACATCCTCATCGGTCTCGGTAGGCAGACCCAGCATGAAGTACAGCTTCACAGCATTATAGCCACCGGCAAAGGCCGTACGGCAGGACTGAAGGATATCCTCCTCCGTCACATTTTTATTGATGACATCGCGCAGACGCTGGGTGCCGGCTTCCGGCGCAAAAGTCAGGCCCGTCTTGCGACCTTTGGCCAGACGCTGCATCAGACCCATAGAGAAGTTATCCGCACGCAGGCTGGGCAGCGACAGATTCACATGACGCGCCGCACAGAAATCTTCCAGCTGATCGCACAGTTCCGTCAGCTGCGGATAATCGCTGGTGCTGAGGCTGGCCAGCGTCATCTCCTGATAGCCGGAGTCGTTGCAGGACTCCACACCGTACTGCGCACACAGATCGCGGCTGCGGTTGCGAACAGGGCGATACACATAGCCTGCCTGACAGAAACGGCAGCCACGGATGCAGCCACGGAACAACTCCAGCATCACGCGGTCCTGCACGATCTCAGTGGAAGGCACGATGGTCTTCACCGGGAAATACGACTTGTCCATGTCACGGACGATGCGCTTGGTCACCTTGGCCGGCGCGCCGTCACGGGGAAGAATCTGCGCCACAGTGCCGTCAGCATTGTAGGAAACCTCGTACAGGCTGGGAACATACACGCCGTCCAGCTGGGCCGCAGCCTGCAGGAACGCTTCTTTGCTCCAGCCCTCGCGGCGCGCCTTTCGATGCAGCTCCACGATTTCTTCCGTCAGATCTTCGCCCTCACCAAGGCTGACCAGATCCACAAAGTCGGCTATCGGCTCGGCATTATACATGGCGGTACCGCCGGCAATCACCAGCGGCGTCAGTTCCTTTCGGTCGGCTGCACGCATAGGAACATTCGCCAGATCCAGCATGTTGAGAATCGCAGGGAACGCCATCTCATATCCCACGGAAAATGCGATAATGTCAAAATCCGTAATAGGATCTCCCGATTCCAGCGCAAAAAGCGGGATACCTGCCTTGCGCATTTCCTCTTCCATATCGCCCCAGGGCGCAAACACACGCTCGCACCACACGCCGGGCATGTTGTTCATCACACCATAGAGAATCCGCATGCCCAGATTGGACATACCGATCTCGTAAGTATCAGGGAAGCAGAACGCCACACGGGTGTCGACCTCCACCTTATTCTTAATGACAGCATTATATTCGCCGCCCACATAGCGCGCCGGTTTCTGCACACGGGGCAAAATTCGTTCCAGTCTCTTATCCACGGTCATTCTCCTGTCGTAAGATATTCACTAAAATATTATTTTAGCTTCTTTTCCCCCGTTTTACAAGCTTTTTTTCCATCCACTCCTTTTTCCACAACCCACTTACCGCAAGGAGTAAAAAAGGGCTTCCGGTTTGCTGCCATATCCATAACGCCGCCCCGGCCAACAACACATACAGCACACCTTCTACGCAGTGCATTACACGGTCCGCCATCACCGGATCGCTCCCCCATGCCAGCGCCAGCCAAAGAGCGTTTCCTCCATCCAACGGGCGCAGCGGCAACAAATTGAATCCACCCAAGACCACCTGCGCTCCGGAAAGTATGTAAAATAACTCACTTCGCTCTCCCCAACGCGTCAGTAGCAGCGCCAATAAAATATTCACCGCCGGGCCAGCCAGCGCAGCCAGCATCTCGCGCCCATAGGAAAGTATCGGACGTGTCGCCAAACGAATCTGCGCGCCATATACAGAAATCCGGATTTCCTCCACCTTTGCCCCACAGGCACGCAGGATACCGTAGTGCCCCCATTCATGGCACAGAGCCGCCAGAATAACCGCAGCCAGCACGATCGGCGAGGTACATATGACAAAGACGGCAAGCAGCACTACCGCCCAAACCGAAACGGTAATCTTGGTCTCCTTACTCTGCCACATAGAAAACAGGGTTTAAGTAGCATGTATCCAGCTGCAATTCAAAGTGCAGATGCGGTCCCGTTGCCTGACCTGTCTGGCCCACCTCTGCGATGGGATCACCGGTTTTCACCACTTGACCGGAAGATGCCGTGATTCTGCTGCAATGGGCATAAAGGGTTTGATAGCCGCCGTCATGCAAAACCGTTATATACTTACCCAACGCAGCACTCTCCCCTACCGCCGTTACTTCTCCGGCAGCAAAACTGCAAATCACCGTTCCTTCCTCTGCCTGCAGGTCAATCCCATAGTGAAACTGTTCATTGTTTTCCACCGGATGGATTCGATATCCAAACTTGTCACTGATAACGCCATCCAGCGGCTTTTGATAAGAAATCCCCAGAAGGTTTTGCTTCAACTGAACATTTTCCGGTGTATTCTCCGGGGTATATATCCGCACCTCTTCTGCGGATTCTTCTGTCACCTCGCCTTGGACTCCGAATACCTCCTGATATACCTCCTGCAGCTTCTCGTTCCACTCATCCGCCCCCACCGTTTTTCCCACTGCCGAGAAAACCGCCACAAAATCCGTATCTGACCCCATCAAGTCCAGAAGTCTCCCACGAACTTGCTCTAAAGCCTGCGGCGCAACTAATTTCACGGCAATCACACTTACAAGTATCATGGCACTGACAACCAGCCGCCACGATCCACTGCCTTTTCTTTCGCCTTTCCCTGCCTGCCGCCGGCCAACCTCCTTTCCGCTATCGCCACTCTGTTCCCGGCTATAAGCGTGATACGCACGTTGATTGTAAGACCGGCTCTTTTGGGCAATTCGTTTGCCTCTGTGCCCACTTCGTTTTTGCACCATCATGCACCTCCCCCTTTTACCGCAGTATATGATGGTCGACCGTCTGGGATAACCGTTTTTTTACTTGACAGTCAGAGCAAAAGAACATATAATAATACGGCTGACGGGGTGTGGCGAAGTTTGGTATCGCGCTTGGTTCGGGTCCAAGAGGCCTCGGGTTCGAATCCCGACACTCCGACCAGAAAAGTGGTGACTGTATTTGCAGTCACCACTTTTTTCATTGCAAGGGGCATATCGAACCCGAGGCCTCTTGCATTTCAATCGTGGCCGCGGGAGCAAAGTGCAACGCGCTACCGTTCCTCGGGTTCGAATCCCAACACTCTGGCCAAGGGCGGTAATTGTTATCACAATTACCGCCCTTTTTGATTCCCTGCCGCAGGCAATATACATATCATCAACATCTGTCCTTGCATACTGAGAGGCTCTATGCTATCATATGAGTGTGATTAAGCGTCTACAAGACGCAGCAACTTATACGGAAAGGCAGGATTCTCTCATGCTGGACTTCACCAAAACCTTATCTGCAGACAAGCCCTTGATTCATCCCACTTGCGTTGTCAACCACACCACCTTCGACGCTTACGTTGAGCTGGGTGACGGCTGCATTGTCAACGACACGCATATCGGCTCTTACACCTATTTCTTCGGCCAGAACGACGTTTATAATTCCACCATTGGTAAGTTTAACTCCATCGCCACCGGCGTTCGCATCAATCCCGTGCAGCATCCCATGCGCCACCGCATCGCCGCCCATCATCTGACTTATCGTGCTGCCCACTACGGTCTGGGCGAAGACGACACCAGAATCATTGAGTGGAGAAAGCAGCTGTGTGTGAATACCGGCCACGATGTTTGGATCGGCCACAACGCCATCATCATGGGCGGCGTGACCTTAGGCAACGGCGCTGTCGTGGCAGCCGGTGCAGTCGTTACCCATGATGTTGCCCCCTATGAGATCGTTGGCGGTATCCCTGCCAAGCACATGGGCTGGCGCTATGATGAGGAGACGATCGCCGCACTGCAGCGTATCCGCTGGTGGGATTGGTCTCACGAGCAGCTGAAGGAGCGTCTGGAGGACTTCAATGATGTTCCCGGCTTCATTGCGAAATACGATGTGAAGAACGACTGATATAACGGCAAATTTTACGGAGCGAACGTTCGTTCGCTCCGTTTTTGCTATATACCGCGGTTTCTCCCCCCCAAGCTTGAATTTCTTGACTCATCATGGTATACTGTTTAATACGCGCCGGCGCGCTGCCGCTTGGCGGCGAGAATACCGACGTTTCCCGATAATTGCAATCGTTTTTGCATACACTACGGGCAATCTATTTACTTGAGGTTACCTGCATGAATATTCAGCTGATCGGCGTACCTCTTTGGTACGGCTGTGACAATCCCGGTACAGAGCAGGCATTTCCCTGCTTCCTTGAGGCCGGTATCGAACAACTGATCCGCAATTGCGGTCATAATACTACGAGCATTACCTGTGTCCCTGTCCCCGTTGACGAAGACAAGTATGCCGATCCCTCCATGGAGTACTGCCATGGCGTATCCGAAACCTGTCGGAATCTGGAAGCCGCCGTCAAAGCCGCTTGCGCTGCCGGAGACTTCCCCTTGGTGATCGGTGGTGACCATTCGCTGGGCCTGGGTTCCATCTCCGGCATCAGCCATACCGTCCCGGCAAAGGATTTGACGGTGATCTGGGCGGATGCCCACACCGACATCAACACCAACGAAATGTCCGAATCGCACCATATCCACGGCATGCCGCTGGCCGCCGCTTTGGGATTGGGTAGCCGCAAGCTGATTGACGGGTTCGGTGCAGCGGATGTCAAACTGCTGCCGCACAATCTCTTTTATCTCGGCACACGCTCTGTTGATCCGGCCGAGCAGATTCTGCTGGACAAGCTGGGTATTCGCTACTTTAATATGCACGAACTGCGCACCCATGGCATGGAGTCATGCGTCCGGCAGCTTTTGGATCTGGTGACGACCCCCTATATTCATTTGAGCTTTGACGTGGACTTCATGGACGGCGATACGTATGATGCGACCGGCCTGCCGGTTCCCGGAGGTCCGACCATCGCAGAGACACACTGCTGTCTGGAACTGCTGCTGCAAAGCGGAAAAGTGGGATCCATGGACTTTGTGGAGTACAGCCCCAAAAACGATAGCAACCGCTCTGGTTTGGCTGTCTGCATGGACCTGCTGAAAACCTGTTTGAAAAATTTACCGCAAAATAAAAGAACGCATTAATGCATCGAAGGAGATATACCATGAACATTCACGATCTGGAACTGTTTGATTGCCCCGTATGCCACGGCCCCGGCCTGTTGGAAGAGGAAGAGGGTTGGTGCCTGTATGTCAGCTGCCTGGACTGCGGCTGCCACACCGCCGAGATCCCCTATCGCAACGAAGAAGAACGTCTGAGCGCTGCCCAGCGCGCCGTGCACACCTGGAACATCGGAAAGGTGATTTCCAGCGCCCCCGGCGAATAATCTTTCATCTGTCCATAAAAAAGTCGCGACCGGCAGGCCGCGGCTTTTTTCTTATTCAATTCTTCGCATGGGAACTTTTCCGCGTCAAATGCGTCTTATAGAGTGACAGCACCTTGCACCAATCAATAAGGAGGCAATCCCATGAAAAAGCTATGGCTGGCACTGACAGTTGTGCTGCTGCTCTGCGTTGCATTTGTATGGTTTGCCGCAGGCAGGTCTCTCTCCTTCACCATCGGGTATTATCTGGAAGGTGAAAACGGCACCGTTTTCCTCATTGAGGGTACCTCACCGATCCAGTTGTCCGATCACACCAAAGACGGAAAGTTAGGTGCTACTCTCTCCAACGGTGACCGAATTCTGGTGCTGCACGACGGCGTCGCAGAATCCTACCCTGCCCGAACAGGCGCATACGGTCTGTGGAAACTACGCGACGGACGCATTGAAGAGATTCCCGTGTCTGTGCTGGATAATCTCATGGATTTGGGATGGAAATTTGATGGTATCGAACGGGTAGATCCCCTCTTTTCCGTCGGCCCCTTCCCCACTTCCGTTTCCTGGGCCAACTACAGCGAGAGTGATTTGCTGTGGGATCTGGCATTAAATCGGGACAAAGCCGTTCTTAGCGACACCCCCCACCTTCCTATTTTACGTTTTGACAGCGCTGCCGATCTTGCCGCATTCAAAAATACGGTCAGAGGCGTGTTTGCCACAGAGCACAGCTACGACGAGATCCCTTCTTTTGACACCGTCACCGCCGAAATGGACGAAAGCTTCTTCGACTCCAACACGCTTCTTTTGACATACATGTGGGCTGGCAGCTGCACATGGCGCTACGGCGTGCAGGATGTTGCAGTGGCAAACGGCACACTTACTGTCCACGTGCAGCGGATCGACAACTACGAAATGGGCGATTGCGCCATGGCAGGCTGGTTCATCACCATAAGCGTGCCAAAAGATGCTCTATCCGGTGTCAGCAGCTTCGATGCCGTTTTAGACTAAGTCGGGAAACTACGTGTACACTTCCTTCTTCTTGCATATTCGGCCAGCCTGTGGTATCATGAGAAAAACCACACAGGAGGTGAGCTGATGCTTCTGCAAGAGTCCGGCGAAATGTATCTGGAAACCATTTACATTCTCTCCAGAGAAAACCCGACCGTTCGTTCCATTGACATTGTTGAGCGCATGGGATACTCCAAACCCAGCGTCAGCCGCGCCGTGGGACTTCTGAAAAATGGCGGCTACATCACCGTCAATGAGCATGGACATATTCAGCTCACCGATGAAGGGCTGTCCGTGGCACAGCGGATGATCGAGCGGCACACACTGCTGCGAGAGTTTTTAATGCGCTTAGGTGTGGATGAAGCCACCGCCAATGATGACGCCTGTAAAATGGAGCACGTTATCAGCAACGTATCTTTCGAGGCAATCAAGCGCCACGCAGGTAAATAAAAAAGATCCGGACTCTAGTCCGGATCTTTTTTTCATTTATTTCATGCGGCGCAGCAGTTCCACAAGAAATGCCCATGTACGCTGCACAGAGGAAATCGACATCCGCTCACGGGGCGTGTGGATTTCGCAAAGATCGGGGCCAAACGACACGCAATCCAATCCCGGGATCTTACCGGCAAACAGACCGCATTCCAAACCTGCGTGAATGGCCTCCACCTTCGGCTCATAGCCGTACTGCTGCACAAACACCTCCGTCATCAGGTCGCGCAGCGGAGAGTCCTGACGATATGCCCAGCCGGGATACACGCCGCTAATCACACACTCACCGCCCAGAAGCTGCGCAAAACTACCCAATCGATCAACGAGCATCATCTTCTGGCTGTCTACGCTGCTGCGGATGCAGAAGCTGGCCACCACCTGATCCTCCTGCGTATAAAGCACGCCCAGATTCAGCGAAGTCTGCACCAAGCCCTCAATATCGGCGCTCATCACCTGCACGCCATCCGGGGCGCAGGTCAGCAAGCAGATCACGCGCTGCGTCGATGTCTCGTCCATCGCCGTGCCGTCTCCGCCATTGCGTACCGTAACGCATACGCCGGGATCACTCACCGCATACTCATGGCGCAGCGCATCGTTCATCTCAGCGCAGATCTGACGCAGCGCGGCAAAATTTTCTACGCATACGACCGCCTTTGCCGCCGAGGGAATGGCATTGTCTTTCAAGCCGCCTTCTACACGGATGATGCGAAGCGCCGTTTTGGCCGCTGCGGCATACAGCACACGGCCCAGCAGCATATCGGCATTGGCCCGACCTTTATGAATCTCCACTCCAGAATGTCCACCGGACAAACCGCCGATTTCCACAGTAACCACAGTGCCAGAAAAGCTTTCACGCTTTACAGGGACGAGCACCTTTGCACCTGCACCGCCTGCGCAGCTGACGGTGAATACACCCTCATCCTCCGAGTCGATATTCAGCATGCGCTTGGCCTTCAGCACAGAAGCATCCAGTGCCACCGCACCATCCATACCCAGCTCCTCGTCAGTGGTAATCACCACTTCCAGACGGGGATGGGACACATCATCGCTGTCCAGCAGGGCAAGGCCCATGGCAACGGCAATGCCGTCATCGCCCCCCAGCGTGGTGCCCTTGGCGAAGATCATATCTCCGTCGATGGCCAGATCAAGGCCCTCTTTTGCCATATCTTTTTCGCAGTCAGATGCCTTTTCACAGACCATGTCCATATGACCCTGAATGATCACAGGTTCTGCCTCCTCATAGCCGGGGGTAGCAGGCTTGATGATGATCACATTCTCCGCAGCATCCTGATAGTACTCCAAGCCACGGTCAACGGCAAACTGCACCAGCCAGTTGCTGATGGCGGTATTATTACGCGAACCGTGAGGGATCGCGCACATCTCCTCAAAAAACGAAAAAACCTTCTTCGGTTCCAGATGACCCAAAACGCTCATATGCCTTCTCCTTCCCTATTTGACCTCTTCCCGGGGACCGGGTCGGTATTCTTCACCCAACACTTCCAGCTGCAAACTGCCGCAGGAGAGCTCAGTCAGCCGCTTTTGCAAGCTGTCCACCGCATCTGCCAGCAACGACACATACAGGCAGATATCGGCGCCGTATTCCGTGTCGTCAATGATGCCGCCCAGCGTCGCAATCTCCAGCTTGACTCGCTCAAAAAGCGCATACGTACACGGTACCGCCACCTGCGTCCAAAGACCCATGGTGGCTGCGCCGGCTGCTACCAGCGCATCCTTGGCACCCTGCGAATAGGCACGGGTCAGACCACCGGCACCCAGCAGAATGCCGCCGAAATAACGAGTCACCACGCAACAGACGTTGGTGACATTCTCACGCTCAAACACCTTCAGCATCGGCTGACCGGCTGTACCCTGCGGCTCACCGTCATCGCTGTAACGCATCACATTCTGTCCCAGCAGATAACACCAGCAGTTATGGCGCGCATCGTAATATTTGCTTTTCATCTCGCGGATGTGGGCTTGCGCCTCCTCTTCCGTCTCCACCGGCCAGAGATGGCTGATGAAACGGGAGCGTTTCTCCACAAATTCACTTTCGGACGCCTCAAAGGGCACACGGAAAACCTTTACATCTCCCATTCTTCCTTCTCCTCTGTCCAGCCTTCGATATAATCTTTCAGCTGACCCAGCAGGCGAGGCGTACAGACAGCCACTACGTCCACGGTAGCGCCGTATTCCACGCTTTCCACCTTGCCTTCGCGGTAGATGCTGTCCAGCAAACCCGTCTTATCGTAGGGCAGATGCAGAGTCACACGACGAGTTCCTTTATCCAACTTGCTGTCGATCAGCGCCATCAGCTTGTCGATGCCTTCACCGGTCTTGGCGGAAATAGAAACAGAATCCTCTTCCTTGGCGAAATCGCCGGAAAATGCCAGATCGCACTTGTTGTAAACACGGATGCAGGGGATCTGATCCGCCTTGAGCTCGTGAATCAAGCTCTCCACAATCTGCGCCTGCTGGCGCCACAGAGGATTGGATGCGTCGATCACGTGCAGTAGCAGGTCTGCGTATTCCAGTTCCTCAAGGGTAGCTTTGAATGCTTCCACCAGCTGGTGAGGCAGCTTGCGGATAAAGCCGACGGTATCGGAAATCACCACATCCAACGTGTCGCTGACGGTCAGCAGTCGGGACGTGGTATCCAGCGTATCGAACAAACGGTTGTTGGCAGGAATGCCGGCGCCGGTAATAGCGTTGAGCAGCGTGGATTTACCGGCATTGGTATAGCCCACGATGGCCACCACGGGAATCTCGTTTTTCAAGCGGCGCTGGCGCTGGGTACTGCGAACGCGGCGCACCTCTTCCAGTTCCTCTTTCAGCTTGTCGATCTTGCGGTGGATATGGCGGCGGTCAGTCTCCAACTGCGTTTCACCGGGACCGCGGCTGCCGATGGGGCCTTTTCCGCTGGTACCTGCCTGACGCTCCAGATGCGTCCACATACCGATCAGACGGGGCAGCAGGTACTGGTACTGTGCCAGTTCTACCTGCAGACAGCCTTCCTTTGTCTTGGCGCGCTGGGCAAAAATATCCAGAATCAAACCGCTGCGGTCAATGACCTGCACACCCAGCAGCTCCGTCAGCACACGGATCTGGGACGGAGACAAATCATTGTCGAAGATGACCATCGTGGCCTTCTCCTCCTGCACCATGCGGCGCACTTCCTCTACCTTACCCTCGCCAATGAAGCTATGAGGATCAGGTTTTTCACGGCTTTGCAGCACCACGCCCACGCTGCGGCCACCAGCAGTCTCCACAAGAGCCGCCAGTTCCTCCATACTCTCTTCATCAGCATTATCTTCACGAAGCACCGGGGAGCGAAGACCCACCAGCACCGCTTCGTCTCTCTTCTTTTCAACTTGTTCTTTCAGTTCCATATGTCACCTCATGCCGTTTACAGTGAAATATATTATACTATATTTTTACCGGAATGTAAAACAAAACCCACATCTTTCGATGTGGGTTTTGAATGTGGTGTCACACAATTTACTTGTCCAGACCGAAGCGCTTGTTGAACTTGGCCACGCGACCACCGGTATCCACCAGCTTCTGCTTGCCGGTGAAGAAGGGGTGACACTTAGAGCAGACTTCCACGCGAATATCCTTCTTCGTAGAACCTGTCTCAATCACATTACCGCAGGCGCATTTAATAGTAGTCTGCTGATAATTGGGATGGATTCCTTCCTTCATTGCTCTTGTTCACCTCTTTCTGGTACATTAGTCCTTTTTCACAAAGGCAACTGAGATCATAACATACTTAGTCTGCAATTGCAAGCATTATTTCGAAAATTTTTCGCAAAAATCACAAAATCTGCCAGCAAATTTTGTGCTATCCGCAGAATCTTGGGGTTTTCCCTGCCCAATAGCAGCACTTACGTCAAATCCGGTCTTCATCCAGCGAAACCTCCGTACCGGTAGAAAAAAAGTAAAGGACTTTCTCCACGACCGGTTTGGCCAGCACCTGCTCCAGCGCGTGTGCATAAGCTTCCAGCTGTGGGCGGTATGTCTCGGCCCGTGCAGATTCCTCACCGCGCTCAATGCGGTCGGTCTTAAAGTCCACAATCACCAGACCGTCTTCCGTCTCGTAGCAGCAGTCCACCACGCCCTGCAGCATCATCTGCTCATCCTCTGTCATCGTCGGGTCGTACAACGAGGCCGGCACCAGTAGCGCAAAACGATATTCACGCAGCAAATTTTTGCCGTTTCGGATGCGCTCCGCCAGCGGCGAGCTGAGGAATTGTACCAAGCGCTTACAGTCAACTGCTTTCGCCTGCTGCTGTGTCAAAAGACGCCGGCGCAGGAGATCATCCACAACAGCCGCCACGTCGTCTGCTGCGGCCTTCATATCGAAGGGGAGATGCTGCATCACCAAATGCATTGCCGTTCCCTTTTCCGCTGCGCTCAGCGTACTGCGCTGCTGCAGGAATCGCGGCGTTGTAAGGGGAATATCTCGCTGCAAGAATGCCGTTCCCTGAGAGATTTCTACGTCCAGTTCCCGTCCTTTCAGCTGTGTGGCCGCCATCTTGCTGGGCAGCGTACAGGCTTTTTCGTGCACATACACGGCATCAAGCCATGCGACACCAGGCATCTTTCGGGAAACTGCCGCTCCGTCCGCCTCTGCATCCCGTTCGGCAGCCGCAACAGGGTTTTCCCACAAATGAACGCTCCAACCGCCCTCGGTATCGTAAAGCAGCTCCGGCTCCATGCCAGCCCAATGATGAATCGGCGCAGCATCCTGCGTAGCCAGCAGCGGCAGCAAAATCCAGTCACCGGGAGAATTGACGCTGCCCACCGTTTCCGGTGACAACGGCAAGTCGGCCACGCTGATCAGGTCACATACCCGTTTAGATGCATGGCGCATGCAATCCACCAGAATCAGTTTTTCCTTGGCACGAGTCATGGCAACATAGAGAATTCGCATCTCTTCAGCCATAGACTCACGGCGCAGCTGCCGCATAATGGCACTTTTGCTGATCGTATCATAGCGGATTTTCCGCTCCGTCTCCACACGTTCACACCCAAGGCCAAGCCGAGGATGCACCAATACAGGGCGCTTAAAATCGTCCTGATTGAAATTCTTGTGGAGATCTGCCACAATCACCACCGGAAACTCCAGACCTTTGGACTTGTGGATACTCATGATCTGCACACCGCCGCCAGATGTCTGCGTGTTCAGCATGGGTGCGTTGTCGTTCTCCAGCAAGCGGCGCAAATGGGTCACAAAGTCGAACACACTCTTCTTGCCTGCATTAGACATCTGACCGGCATAGGCATAAAAAGCCATCAGATGGTCTTTGCGCTGCCGACCACCCTCCATGGCTCCGAAGATAGCCTGAACATGGAGCTTGCTGTAAATCTGCCAGATCAAGCGGTCCACCGACATCTCACGGCTTGCTTTTCGCAGATCCGTCAATACCGTGCAAAAGCTGCGGCTGTCCTGCGATTCGTCCAGCATCAGCGCCTGGTAGTAATCGCCCTCCGGCAGCAGTGTGCGGATCTGTGCCAGCCGATCCGCCGTAAAGCCAAAGAGCGGAGAGCGAAGCACAGAAATCAGCGGCACATCCTGTCGGGGGTTGTCAATGATCTGCAGCAGCGAAAACATCGCAGCAATTTCCATCGTTGCAAACAAGTTCTCGTTTTCAGAAGTAGTGCACGGAATATTCTCCCTTGCAAGAGCCATTGTAAAGGCCTTTTGCCTTGCACGCGGAGAGCGCATCAAAATCACAATATCTTCTGCGCGTACAGGGCGAAATCCCTCTCCCTCCTGCACAGGATACCCCTCATCCAGCAGCTGACGGATACGGTGGGCAATAAAGCGCGCTTCCATCTCTGTGCGGTCAAACCGCTCTTCCTCGGTATCCTCCACGCTGATCAGATGGAACTCCGTTTGCGTATCATCCCGAGGAATATAGTATTCCGCACCGCAGTAGAGCTGCTCGTCAGCGCCGTATTCCATCTCGCCCATGCGACGGGACATGATATTGCGGAACACAAAGTTTGTCGCATCCAGCACCGTTTGACGGGAACGGAAATTGCGACTCAGCAGCACTTTACGCGGTTGCCCCTCCCCGGCTTTTTCTGCCGGCAGATAGTCCAGATACTTCTCCAGAAAAATGGTGGGGTCCGCCAAACGGAAACGGTAGATACTCTGCTTCACATCGCCTACAACAAAGAGATTCTGTCCGTTACGGGAAATCGCGTTGAAAATACAGTTTTGTACCGCGTTAGTATCCTGATACTCATCCACCATGATCTCGTGGTAGCGCTGGGAAGTCTGCCGTGCCAACTCCGTAGGAATACCGTTACCATCCGTCAGCAATTCAATGGCATAATGCTCCTGATCGGAGAAATCCATGGCATTGCGGCGCAGCTTTTCTTTTTGATAACTATGGGCAAAATCTCCGGTCAAGCGAATCAGCGCCAACATCGCAGGCGCCATAGCCTGCAAATCCTCAAGCAAATCACTCTCGCTCCACTGAAACGGGGCCGTGAAATCTTTGACTTCTTTTTTGCAGCGATCCCAGATCCGTTTGGCCGCGTCTTTCAGTGCACCGCCGTCATCACCGCGCACCGAACCCAGCCGCGGAAACTCTATCTGCACGCGCCCCATAGCGCTCCATCCTGCCGCTTCGGCCGCTTCGTATTGCCGCAGCTGGTCTGCAACCTGTAAGAAGCGATCGCCGTAAGCGCTCATGAGTTTCGGATACTCCACCATCCGCTGTACAGTTTTTTCCAGCTTTTGCGCCCAAAAGGCAGCTTTACCCGCGGCTTCGTCCATCATAACCTGGCCAAATTCGCTGCTGCCCAAATTCTCCGGCAATGTTTCCCAACCTCTACCGGCTTCTTCCAACCAGCGATGAGGATACGGATGACTCTGGATCTTGCTGTGCAATTCCAGCACCAGCGCTTCCAGCGCTCGATCGTCGCGACCGGCACCCAACGTTTCGGCCAGCAGCTGTTCGCTGCTGTTTGTCTCCTCAATACGGGTATAGAACTCTTCCAACACGCGGCTAAGCACTCGCTGCTTCATCAGCTTGCTCTCCGGTTCGTCCAATACACGAAAGTCGGGCGTCAGACTGTGTGTTCCATCGCCGGACAGCAAATGGATATTTTTGCGCAGCAGTCCCACGCAAAAAGCGTCCACTGTCTTGATGTCTGCCTGATAAACACGATACATCTGGCGGCGCAGGTGAGCATTGCCGGGATCTTCCGCCACACGGCGGCTCAATTCCTGTGCGATTTTCCCGCGCAGCTCCGCTGCTGCTGCTTTTGTATAGGTAATAATCAGAAAGTCATCCACATTGCAGCCTCGCTCTTCCATATGAGCGAAAAGGCGCTCCACCAACACTTTGGTCTTACCGCTGCCGGCTGCTGCAGAAACGAGAAGGCTGCCGCCACGGTTATAAACGGCGCAGCTTTGCGCTTCAGTCAACTGCACTTTCGCCATGGGACTCCTCCTTTCCCTCCGGTTGGCCGATCAGTTTCCAAAATTCATCTTCATCCGTCTTTCGCAGATAGCGCACTCTGTCACCGCCCCGACCATCTTCAAAATAGCAGGCACTGGCAAACTCACAATACGTGCAGGCGCTCTCCTGTGGACCGCGGCTGAAGGGATCGGCATCAATGTTGCCGCTATCCAGTTCGCAGGCGATCTGGTGCAGTAAGCGGTCCACGTAGCTGCTCAGTTTCCCCATCTGCTCTGCCGTAGCCACACCGCCGCTAATGCTTCCGTCTTTGCCGATGCGAAGCGGCAAATAGCACGGCGACTCCAGCGCACTATGCTCCATTGCCTGCAAAACCTGCGGATGTGAGAGCACCATGCCGCTGCGGCGCAGTTCTTTGTGCATCATATCGCTGAGCTTTTCCGGGGAAATATTTCTGTCGGATCGCAAAATCACATCGCGCGCCGGCAGATACAGCACACCGGCCGGCACGATCTCTTTTCCGAAGTAGTCTGCACCCTTCTGCGACAGCGTAAAAAGATACAGCAGAATCTGGATACCCATACCGTATCGCAGGTCTGTCAGATCAAAACTCTTTTTACCGGTCTTATAGTCCACCACGCGCAGGTAAAGCTTACCCTCATGCACCCAACCGTCCACACGGTCCACTTTACCGCTGACGGAGAGGGTGGTGCCATTTTCATGGATGGTAATAGCCGGTAATTCACCGCCGCCGCCAAAGCCCAGCTCAAAAGCAATCGGCCGGAAATCGGAATTGGCCAGTTCATCGGCAATATTCTCGATCATCGCCCAGGCAGCTTTACGCAGACGGGAAAACAGATAACGGAATCTGGCGCTCTTCTCACGGTATTGGTCAATGCACTCCTCGGCATAGCGATCTACATAGTGCTGCACCAAAGCGCGCAGTTCTTCTTTCGCCACGACACCGTAGCCGCCGCGCTCCATCACATCGCGCGTCACATTCTCCAGCAGATAGTGGATAAATGTGCCGATCTCCGGCGCTTCAAATCCGGCGGCCGTGCGCTCCTTTGCCTTGAGTCCGTACTGCATGAAATAGCCAAAGTGGCATCGCTTGAGCGTGTCCATGCGAGAGGCCGACATGCGGATCGACTTTCCGTAAAGTGCGCGCACCGCATCCCGAGACAAGCTGCCGCGCCGCATCGACCGGGCGTGGCGCATGGCGTCCAGAACCCCCTCATAGCGACCGGTAGCCGCCAGATGCTGCCACAGTACACCCTCCAGCTCTTCTCCGGCCATCTCAATCACAGACGCTTCCACCTGATAGCGGTATACTCCGCTATCGCGCATCACTTTGAGCTGTGGGAAGAGGGCTGCCATACGGTTAACCACAAAGGACGGGCGCAGCTGCGAACCGTTGAGATCCGTAGCCGCCCAGCTAACCCACAGTTTTCGGGACGGCTGAGCCAGCGCTGCGTAAATGTACTCCAGTTCCTGATCCAGCGGATCAACACCGGAGTCGGAGAGCAGCACCTCTTTTTGCTGCAGCACCGCACGGTCAGCATCATCCAGCAGGCCGCCGCCACCATCCAGAGACGGCAGCAGATGGTCATTGGCACCCAGCAGGAAGAGGTACTGCACGCCATGGCGGTCATTGCGGGTAATTTCGCTGACCTTTACCTGATCTAATGTGGCAGGAATGGTACCGACGCTATACTGGGTCAGCACCAAGCGCAGGAGACGGGCAAACTCCTCGCCGTCCACCTCGCTGTCGCCAAGGATCTCCACAAATTGATCCAGTACGCCGCACAGGATCTCCCACAGCTGCCGCGTCTCCTCCGCCAGCTGCATCTCACCACGGCTTCTCTGGTCGGTCACCTTTGCCTCCAGTGCTTGCGGTACGCCGCTATTCTGTGCAAATGTGTAAAGTGCAATCACTTTATCCTTTGCGGTTTTTCCGGATTTTATGTCGTCATGCAATTGACGCAGCGGTGCTGCCACGCAGCGGCGCACCTCATTGATACGCTCTAACTGGGCGCGACTGGCATCATTTAACTCTAAGCCGTAACCACCGGGATGCGCCGACCAATCCGTCTCACGCAGCCACATGTTGCCGCGGATCTCCCAGCGCACCACATAGTTTTCCAGCAGGTCGCACTCGTCCTCATTGATACCGGCAAGCCCGGTCTTCAGATAGCGGAACATATCCTCGTATTCAAAGCCGCCTGTCACAGCGTCTACGGCGCCCAGCAGCATGTTGATCACCGGCTTTTCCAGAATGTCCCTGCGGCGGCTGATGTAAGCCGGGATCTCCGCTCTGGAAAAGGCGTTTTCCAGAATCGGACCATAGATATCCATATTACGGGCAACCACACCGATATCACGATACCGGCATTGGCCGCTGCGCACCAGCTGCAAAATCTCCGCAGCAGCCCATTCGCACTCGGTATACGCTGTGCCGGCCTCGTAGAGGGCAAGCTGTTCCGGCTCACCGTCCCAAGTTTCGTCGCTGCCAAAGAAGTTCTTTTCCAAGTGTCCCAGCGCATCGGTAGCGCTATCAGTAAGGAAAAGAATCTCGCAGCTTTGACCACAACGGCGAGCCATACGCACCAGACGTGCTCTCTGGCGAAGCGCATTTTGGAACATTTCGCCTTCGTGCTTATCGCCCAGCAGCGTTACCGTGACGCTTTCCGCTTTGCGCAGCGCCAGTTCCAGAATGCTCTCCTCGGTACGGTTGAAGAAAGAAAAGCCGTCCAAGTAGACATCTTTTCCCTCTAAATAGCAGCTCTCTTCCAAATGATCGCGCAATTTTTGCAGACGGGATCTGGCATCCATCGTTTCATTATGGATCTTTGCGTCGTAGGCAGCATACAAAAGCGCAATATCGCGCAGTTTCTCGCCCATAGCATCGTCCATATCCTCCACCTGCTGCCACAGCGTTTCCGGCGCGATCTCATAGGCGTAGAACTCATCCGCCAATTCCACCAGCTGCTGCAGAAAAGACGCACGCTGGCTGGGGCGGCCAAATACTTTCAGTTTGCTCTGCACTTCCTGCAGCGCAAGGCGCATGGTCAGCAGCTTACCGCCGCCATCCAGCGTGAAATCGGCCAATCCACCGGCTTCACTTAACACACGGGTTGCGAGATTTTGAAAACTCAGCACCTCTGCATCCCGTGATGCTGTGGGACCTAAAGCGCGGCACAGGTCAACCTCTGCCTCATGGGAAATATGCTCCGGTACCAACAAAATCTGCTGGCGCTCCCCACGGCGCTGCGCCATGGTGCGCAGTACTCGGTCTGATTTGCCGCTTCCGGCCCGGCCAACCCAAATATTCAACATGGCCTCTCCCCCTTTCTGACAACAGGCTACCACAACGCCTGTCCGAAAATAATCTCTTTGCCTTCCATTATAGCGGATTCCACGCCGCTTGCCAATGAAAATCGCGATGCAAAAATGTTTTGCTATGCAGTTTGCGGCAAGTATGCTGTGATGAGCACGAGGTGAGACACATGCAGAACATTGCTTACCATATCCGTACGCTCCGCAAGGCCAAAGGTATGACCCAAGAAGAGCTGGCCGCAGCTGTGCATATCACCCGGCAGGCTGTATCCAGCTGGGAACGCGGCGGCTCCTGCCCGCCCTTTTGTACCTGCCTGATTCTCGACGAGATCCGCAACGGTGCTTACTGGCAGACACATCAGGAGTCTATGGAACAACCCGAACCCACTCAGGATAACGAATAAAAAAGGACGGCAGGGGTTCCTGCCGTCCTTTTTAGTGCTTCTTGAACCACTGGCGCAGACTCTCCCACAGCTCCAGTGAGCGGAATTTGAGAACATAGCCCCGGGTTTCCTCCGTGATAAGGGAAAGCTCCTCTTCACCCAAACCCGTGGCAAGGGCCGTTTCTTCCAGATCTGCGGCCGCAGCGGTACAAAGAGGCGGAAAGACCACACACCACCAGTTCTCGCCACTGCCCTCACCGATGACTACCCGAAGCGCCAGATATTCACCCGATGGCAGCGCGAAACCGTCATATACTTTGGTAGGAAATTCGGTCTGCTCCAATTTGGCAGTCACCGCATAGTCATACCCTTGCGCAGCAATCTTCCGACGGGCTGTTGCCTCAATATCCGGCAGTGCCTGCTCCAGCTGCGCTGTTGCCGACTTCATGTCCGCGCTCTCTTCCAAAATTGCCGTCGCCTGCGCCAATACTTCATCGCGCACCTGCAGTTTCAGCGTCTGGTCTTCTTCGGTATCGGAGTTGGCGATCACATGCAGGCGGATTATTTTACGCTCCAGCACATCCTGCTCCTGCAGCGACCACGCGCCCCACAACATTGTTACTGCCAGCGCCAGCATCAGCGCGATTTCACCAATGAGAAGTTTATTTTTATCCATAAAAACACCGTCCTATGTAGATTTGACTACATTATGGACGGCGTTTCTTCATTTTATACACTTTTTGCCAACCAAGTACGGTGGTATTCCTTTTTCATGGTCTCACAAGCCGCTGCAGCCGTCTGCTCATCGGCAAAAAGGCCAAACACGGCACTGCCGCTGCCACTCATACAGGCACGCAGAGCGCCCAACTCGCTCAGACGGCGGCGAATGGCAGGTACGGTACTATCCTCCGGCAGGACATATTCGAAAATGTTGCCGATTCGATCGGCCACCGCCTGCAAGTCTCCCTGTTCCAACGCTTGCAGCATACCGTCTGTGTCGATATCGCACCGGGGCTGCTCATCGTCAATACGGCGATACATGGCTGCCGTGGAGTAGGATTCCTCCGGCTTGCACAGCACCAACCAACTCTCCGGCATTCTCGCCTTCTCCGCCAGCTGCTCACCGCGGCCCAGTACCAACGTGGTAGCACCGCAGATGCAGTACGGCACATCGCTGCCCAAACGGATTGCAATGCGCTCCAGTTCAGACAGTTCCAAATCAGGCGCATACAGCTGCCGCAAGCCGCGCAGCACCGCCGCCGCGTCGCTGCTGCCGCCACCAAGACCGGCCTGCATGGGAATATGCTTCTCCAAATGAATATGCACGCCGTCGCAAGTGATGGCAAAATAGGAAAAGAAGAGCGCCGCTGCTCGGTATGCAAGGTTGGTTTCGTCGCAAGCCAGCGTAGGGTCACTACAGGAAACGGAAATTCCCTCACCCACACCGCGCTCCAGCGTTACCATATCATAAAGCGCAGCGCTGGTCATCACAGAGATCACATCATGGTAGCCGTCAGCATGCTTTTGGCCTACATCCAGCGTCAGATTCAGCTTTGCCGGCGCCAGTTCCAGTACTTTCATGTTGTATCTCCTTCCTTATCGGTCGGGTTTTCTCCAAACTGCTGCGCGATGGCCTTCTCAATAGGGATCACCATCAGTAGATCGGCGATGGCCTGTAAGATCAGGATGCCAAAGGCAAGCCACCTCTGACCTGTCAGCGGCAAAAGCCGAACTGACTGCATCGTCATAAACGATAACGCAGCAAATGCAAGACCGAATCGCCAAAGTATCTGGTGAAATTGATGATCCGCAAATTGCTGTTTTTCGCGGCTCAGCGTTCCGGAGGGACTTACATAGTGAAGCCAGGGAATCATGCAGCCCAGCAACATCAATACCGGTACCAAATAGGCCGGCCACCAAATGCGTAACATCGTCCCTTCTCCTCTTATTTCACGATCTGGCGGCTTTCAATGTAATAGCGCTTATCCTGTGCGTGACCCATAGAGAATGTCTTGCGGGGCAGCACACCGTCTGCCATGACGGTCTTAAACAGCTGCTCCTTCCCCATCGCAGGCAGCAAGAAGCCCATGTTGCCCGCTTCACTGCCCAGCTGACGCGTCACATCGTCGCCATGGATATAGTCCACTTCACCGCCAAAGTTACGCAGATACTCGTCCAAAAACGCCTGCAGCGTACCGACAGCCAGTTGCATGGAAGGATCAGGCACAGTAATACAGCCTTCATAATCGGCATACACCACGCCGATGGTATGACCCTCGCCGCAGCCTTCATAGGCATTGGGATAAACCTTGCGGAACTCGTCCAGCAGATGCTTTGCATCCACATCGAACAGCACACGGTGGATCGGCTCAAACTGCAGGGCGTCGTCGTGGTTATTCACCACTTCCACCAGCGCATAACGGGCAGGCAGCGACAGCGTCTCCTCTTCTGTCAAACCCTGCTTCTGCTCTTCATAGCAGGCCTTCGCGGTAGCCAGAGAATGGTTGCCGTCACCCACAGCAAACAGCAGCGGCGCCACATCGCCTGCGCCGTACTTGGCGGCCATCTCTTCGCCGGCGGTCAGCTGCACCAGCGCATCGGCCAGCGCATCCTGCTGTTCCTTACGCACAGCAAAGGCACGGATATGGCCGCCACCCTGCATCAGGTCAAAATCATACAACGGTTCCATGGAATCGGCATTTGCCGTGAGAGGCTCAATAACCGTACCCTTCGGATCGTCAATCAGCAGCATCACATGGGGCAGCTCGATGGGTGCGTTACGGCGCACCTTGGCACGGGGCGGAATACGGTCAAGCACCGTTCCCTCTGTGGCGCGGATCAGTGCACCGGAACCGGGCGTGAAGTCGTACTGCTCCAGATCCACCATGCCAATCAAGCCGTGTCTGACGCGGCCATCGGACTGCGTACGCTCAATGTAAATGAGAGAATTTTCCAAGCAGCGAAACACACCTTTATCCAGATACTGCTGCATCGATGTGTTGATGTTCAGAATCTGCTGATCCACATCGTCGTCCTTCAAATGCGCTTCAGGCAAGATCAGGCGCAGAGCGGAAGGTTCCTGCCCTACCGTCTCCTCCACTGCCGCCCAATATGCCGGCTCGGAGGTAAACTGGTCGCAGGCCACCACGGCCCACTTGGTCATATCACAGTTTTTCGGCAGCAGAATATCTGCCGGATAAAAACCAATTTTCTCAAATTTCTTATTCATGTTTATCACGCTCCACACAGTGAGGTTTTATGTGCTCATTATACATAGGTCTGCTTCGTATTGCAATTGTCTCCGTCAATAAGCTCTGTAAAAAAATTTCTCTTTTCTTTGATGCCTTTTGCATAAATACATCCATTTGAGGAAAGATAGTCAACAGAATCTTTTGAGGAGGTTTCGTTATGAAGATTGTGGACCGCATCGCCCTGATCCTGACCATCGTAGGTGCTTTGAACTGGGGCAGCGTGGGCCTTTTCGGCTTTGACTGTGTCGCTTTTCTCTGCGGCGGTCAGATGGCAATTATCAGCCGCGTCATCTATTCGCTGGTTGGCATCGCAGGCCTGTGGTGTATTACACTGCTGTTCCGCGAAAAGGACCCTGCATAACAAGGTGAGACCGCCTTTTCAGGCGGTCTCGTTTTTTATTTTACCTGCAGCGCTTTCACCTGTTCTGCATCCGGAGTCACATACATCGTTTGATACGTCGTATAAATCACCATGCCCGGTTTCGCTCCGGCAGGTTTTTTTACATAGCGCGCCGGCGTATAATCCACCGGTACCTTACCGCTCTCTCTTCCCTGCGAATAATACGCTGCCAGCATGGCGGCTTCGCAGAGGCTCTGCCCATCAGCTTCGACTCCATCTGTGCACAAAATCACGTGAGAACCGTGGATTTTCTGCGTGTGAAGCCATATATCGCGCGGTCCGGCGATTTTACAGGTCAGCTGATCGTTTTGCTTATTACTGCGCCCCACAAGAATCCGCAATCCGTTTGTCGATCGGAACTCCCGCGGCTTGGACGCACGTTGGAACCCCGGTTGTTTTTTTCCGCGGCTGCGGATATAGCCGCCATCGGTCAGCTCTGCACGGATATCGTTGAAGTCCTGCTCTGCTTCGGCCTGCTGCAACTGCTGCAATACACTTTCCAGATACAGCAATTCCTCCCTGCCGCGCTGCAGCTGTTCGGTGAGTATTCTCTCTGCCGTTTTGGCCTTATTGTACTGCTTGAAATATTTTGCAGCGTTTTCCTGTGGCGAAAGACGTACATCCAACCGGATTTCCATCTCGGGGCACTCCGGTTCATAATAATTCTGCACCGTCACCTTGGCGGCACCGCGCTCCATGCGGTAAAGGTTCGCTGTAATTAGCTCTCCGCAGATGCGCAGTTTATCGCGATCCTGTGTTTGCTCATATTCCTTCTCTTGCAGCGCGGTCTTACGGCGCACACGATCACGGGCGTTGGTTACCGTTTTCAGCAGATCCTGACCCTTTTGCCGCACGCGCTCGGCCTGTTCGCGTCCCTCGTAGAAACCGTCCAGCAACGAGCAGAAATTCTCCTCTTGACGGCACTCCATATATTCTCCATACTGTTGCACCGGAATATATGTAAAGTCAGATAGCTTGCCACCCTTCAACAACGTCTGCGCCTGCATTTGACCTTCGTTTACACGGTACTGCCATGCGGAAAACGCAGCCCACAGCCGTCCGTTTTCCTCCTCGCGGCGCACGTCCGTACTGCCGCAGGCACGATACACCAGCTCACGGGCAACAAGGGGCGAAATGGCGGTAAACGTATCCAGCAGCCAACGGTCCAAGGGTGTTTCCTCGGGACACGCAGACAGCAGATGCGCAAAAGCATCCTCCTCTACTGCCAACGGAGACAGTTTGTCCTGCGTTGGCGGCAAGTGATAGAAAAGCCCCGGAAGCACTTGGCGCTGCTGGGACATTTCAAAGTCCACGCGGCGCATGCAGTCAATCACATGTCCATCCGGCGCCACCAGAATCAGATTGGAATGGCGTCCCATGCACTCCAGCACCAGACGATAGCGGCTCATCTCACCCAGTTCATCCATGGCATCGATGGTCAGCGTCACTACACGCTCCAGCGGTGTCTGCTCCACTTCGACGATACGTCCGTTGCCGATATACTTGCGCAGCAGCATGCAGAACATGGGCGGCTGTGCAGGATTGTCACGCAGCTGGGATGTCATATGGATGCGCGGCTGGTTGGCACCGGCATTGAGGAGCAACCGACGACTGCCGCGCAGCACCAAGATGATTTGATCCCGAGAAGGCTGCTGTATTTTTTCAATTCGGTTACCCACCAGCTGAGGGCGGATTTCCGCAACCACAGCGCCCAGGCAAATTGCATCCAGCGGCATCTTTTACTCTCCCATCATCACACAAAACAGTTCTTCGATGCGGCTCTTTTCGCCGCGCAGATACAGCCAGCCCACAAGCGCCTCCAGCGCTGTTGCCTGTTGGTACTGGGCACGGCTGGCATTTTGCGGAATGGAATGTACATTGGCGTTGCGTCCACGGCGGAACACCGCCTGCTCTTGCTCAGTCAGCAACGGAAGGATTTTTTCTGCCGCAGCAGCTTGCGCCGGTGCGCGCACCAATTCCACCGTAGCGCGGTGCAGACCCTTACCGGTAGCCTTGCCATGGGCGCACAGATACGTCCGCACCAGCAATTCATAGACAGCATCGCCCAAGTGGGCAAGGCCAATGCTGCTGATGGCTCGAATCTCATCATCAGGAAGTTGAACGGAAAAATACTGCGTCATATCGTCAGTCCTCATATCCAATATATTCTCACTTAGTATCTCACCAAATCCGACTTTCCGCAAGTGTTTTCCCTTGTCTTTTTCAAGAATAGCAGCTATACTGAAGAAAACGCATCAGGAGGATTCCATATGAAAGAGCAGCTCCACACGATCCCCGTCAATGAAGCTTTTGATTCCGGCGACGAGTGTCCTTTTTGCTATCTGCAGCGGCAGGTGGAGCAGCGCACGATCCGCTATGTGGCCGGCCCCGGTGCCAGCTATATGGAGCCGGATGTGCGTCTTGCCACCGATAAGGCCGGTTTTTGCCGCGAGCACATGAAGAAGCTCTACGATTACGGCAACGCTTTGGGAAGCGCTTTGATGCTGCAAACCCACTATGCACGCCTTCTGGAACAGTTTCGTGAGGAGGCTGCCCGGTTTGCGCCTCCCGGCAAGAAGAATTTGCTGGGCGTCCGTAAGGGCGGCGAACCATCCGAGCTTCCGCAGCAAATCGCGCAGCAATCCCATTCTTGCTACATCTGCGACAAAATCAGTTACAATATGGAGCGCTATTACCACACTTTTTGCGTGTTGACAAAAGAAGCGGAATTCCGCGCCAAGGTGGAAAAGTGCAACGGATTCTGTCTGCGGCATTTTGGCGAGTTGCTGGAAGCGGCACAGGAACGGCTGCCCAACGGACAGTATGAGTGGTTCTACGAGACAATCTTCCCCTTGATGGAGCGGCATCTGGTGCGCGTCAAGGAGGATTTGGACTGGTTGATCGCCAAGTACGATTATCGCAACGCCACACAGCCCTGGAAAAACTCGCAGGATGCGCTCAAGCGCGCTATGCAGAAAATCGAAGGTATTTATCCGGCCGACCTCCCTTTCAAAATGGAAAAATAACCAATGCAACCGGATCGCCTCCTGCGAGGCGATCCGGTTTCTTTTTATGGCAACAATATTAAAGATTTGATTACATATGTTAAATATTGACAACACACCCATTGACAATTTTTCCAAAAAGAAGTATACTTTGTTATGCTAAAGCACTAAACTGCTGAATGATCCGTTTAGGAGGAAACAACATGAAAAACCGAAAGACGCGCCGCATCATCTTCACGCTGATTTGGATTTTGGCTTTCGCACTGGTCAACTATCCCATCGGTGCCTGGGCATCTACCAAGCTGACCCCTGTAATCTTGGGTCTGCCCTTCAGCGTGTTCTATTTTTGGACCGCCTATTCCGTATTGATCCTGGCCGGTGTGCTGCTGGCTTGGAAGGTCATGCGTGACTGATCAAAGGAGGATATAACAATGGCTAACTGGCAGATAATTCTGATTATTGTTGCGCTTTACTGTGCGCTCGTTCTGGCCGTGGGTGTGTTCACTCGCACCAAGGGACAGACTTCCCTGTCCGATTACTTTGTTGGCAACCGTTCTTTGGGCGCTTTCGTCGCGTTCTTCACCTATGTTGCTACTTTCCACAGCAGCTTCGCTTTCATTGGCGCTGCCGGACAGATGTATTCCTCCGGTATCAAGTTCTTCGCCACCTTTACTTCCTGCGTGGTCAGCCCCTTGATGATCTATCTCATCGGTCGCCCCACCTGGTATCTGGGCAAGAAGTATAACTACATGACGCAAGGCGAGCTGGTCGGCGACTACTACGAAAGCAAAGCCCTGCGCTATCTGGTTGCTGTTGTCAGCCTGATTTTCCTGGTTCCCTATCTGCAGTCTCAGATCGCTGCCGGCGGTATCATCTTCCAGACCATCTCTGAAGGCCGCGTCTCCTATCTGGCAGGCTGCGTGATTCTGTACGCTGTGATTATTGGCTACATCCTGCTGGGCGGCTTTAAGGCCGTTGCATGGACCGATACGGTTCAGGGCATATTGATGATCGTCATGATCTGGATCGCCGGCGGTGTGATTCTGGTGCGTACCAGTGGTTCTATGAGCTGGAGTGCATTGATGCAGACCATGGCTACCGAGTTCCCCGAAAAGGTCATGATCCCCGTGGAGTACTGGCCCACTTACATGACCTCCTTCATCTCCCTGTTTGGTATCTCCATTTATCCCCCCTCTTTCCAGCGTTTCTTCGCTGTCAAGAGTCCCAAGACCCTCAAGTGGCTGTCTGTGACCACTCCTATCTACCTGATTTTCTTCTATGTCCCCATCATGATTATCTCCTTCTCCGGTGTGGTGTATATGCCGGGTCTGGAAAAGGCCGATCAGGTCGTCCCCATGATGCTGACGCAGTATGCTTCTCCCATTCTGGTTGGTCTGGTCATGGCCGGCGCTCTGGCCGCTACCATGTCCTCCACCGACTCTCAGCTCCACTCTGCTTCTTCCATCTTTACCGTGGACCTGTACAAGGGTGTGAAGCCTGAGATCAGCGACAAGAAGGCTCTGACAGCCGGTAAAGTGTTCATCGTTGTCATCAGCGCTGTTGCTCTGCTCCTGAGCCAGTTCACCAGTTCCCTCATCACCACCATCGTCACCATTGCTCTGGGCGGCTGCCTGCAGATCCTGCCCTCTCTGATCGGTGCTCTGTACTGGAAGGGCACTTCCAAGATGGGCGCGATCTCCGGTTTGATTACCGGCGTGATCGTCGTTGTTCTGACCCAGTATGTCCCTGCTATCAAGACACCTCTGGGTCTGTCCAGCGGTTTCTGGGGTCTGGTTTTCAATCTGGCCGTGTTCTTCGTCGTCAGCAAGCTGACTGCCAAGCCCTCTGAGGCCAGCATTGAAAAGTTCCACGGTTATCTGGCGGAAGTCAATCGCCAGCAGGATGAGAAGGCGGCCAGCAAGTGATTGGTTCTTTTGATCTTCATCTTCATGCCGGCCCGGAAGTAATCCCACGGAAATATGATGCCATCCAAGCCGGAGAAGCTCTTCGGCAGGAAGGAATGGGCGGCGCAGTATTGAAAAGTCATTATTTTTCCACTGTTCCTTTCGTAAAAATGGCCCATGAGCGCGGTTATAACAACGTGTGGGGCAGCGTGACGCTGAACCATTATCTGGGCGGTTTGAATCCGTTCGCTCTACGCGCTTCGCTGGGTATGCAGCACGACGGCAAACAGCTTTTGAAGATGGTTTGGATGCCCACCGTACATGCTGCGGCACATCTGGCGGTTCGCAAGGCAGATGGTGAGTTGTACGATGTTCCTCCTGAGTGGACCGGCGGTTTGATTACCGGTACACCGGTGGAGCAAGTCCCCCCTATCTGTCTGACGGACAGTGCTGTACAGGAAAATCTTAAGGAAATTCTTCGAATCATCGCAGATAACGATCTTATCCTTGCAACAGGCCACATTTCCAAAACAGAAGTATTCCACTTAGTACCGTTAGCTCGTTCCATGGGCGTCGAAAAAATCATTTTGACCCATCCTGCTTACGAGACGACCGAGCTGACCGTGGCAGACATCCTGCATCTGACTGCCTTAGGCGGTGTATACGCTGAGGAGAGTTACGCCTTGATGCCAATTGACAATCTGACGCCTGCTGATGTTGCCGCATACATCCGCGGCGTCGGCGCAGAGCACACCGTGATGACCACCGATCTGGGACAAAAAGCCCGTATGTCCTCCGGTGAAGGCATGACGCTCTTCGCTTCCCTGATGGAAGCGGAAGGTATTTCAAAAGATGATCTGCACACCATGATGGTAGAAAATCCCCGAAAGCTTTTAAGTCTATAAAAAAAGAGACCTGAAATCATTGATTTCGGGTCCTTTTTATTATTTCCTTGTCTATCCTTCTATGGTCAGATATCAATCATCGACCGGAAAAAACATCTGGTCAACATACAGCTCGTTGAACAACGGGTCGCCACCTAAATTCTTGTGGCTGGAAACCTTGGCAATCTGACGCACCGTTTCCAACTTTCGCTGATCCAGCAAAAGTTGAGAGGCGCCCACCAGAGCCGCATTTCCGATAACGCGAACTCTGTCAGCCAGTTCTTCCGGAATCAGGCCAATTTTCACAGCGCTTTCAATGTCCAGATGGCTTCCGAATCCACCGGCAATGTAGAAGGTTTCCACGTCCTTAGGGTCGGTATCGGAAACTTTCAGCAGTGTTTCAATTCCTGCCGCAATTGCCGCTTTTGCCAGCTGCTGCGCACGGATATCCTGCTGCAGTAAAACCACATCGGGTGCCAGCTCTACTTCGTCCTCGTCCAGTGCGCCGGTCTCGTCCATAACTTCCAGGTCCAGAAGCTGTGCAACCGCGTCAATCAGTCCGGAGCCGCACAGGCCCACTGCCGGAGCATCCGCAATCGTATGCACGCACAGCTGCCCCTGCTCAATCCATGCTTTATCGATCGCACCGGGAACGCTGCTGCAGCCGCAGGAAATACCTGCGCCTTCAAACGCCGGACCTGCTGCAGTAGACGTTACGTAAAGCACGTCATCTTTCCAAAGCGCAATTTCACCGTTTGTACCGATATCGCACAACAGCGATGTTTTTTCACTGCACATATTACTGGCCAAAACGGCACAGGTAATGTCAGCACCGACGAAAGCATTCATGCAAGGTGGAAGATACGCCAATGCGTCCACTAAGGTCTCTTCCGTATCAAACAGCGTGTCCGCTTCAAAAGGAACGCAGGAAAGACTGGAAGGATCTCTCCCCATCAGCAAATAGAGCATCGTGGTATTGCCGGCCACGACCATCGTATCAACGCTGCCACCTGCTTGGGTCAAAAGCGTACTGATTGCCTCGCGCACCTGATGGCACAGCTTATCCAACTGGCCCTCCATGGCCGCGCCGATACGACCCATCACGTCAGCTGCTACGCTGCGCTGAGGATTTTCCATGGCGCTCTCGCCAATGATCGCTCCCGTTTGCAAGTCATAGCGCCGCAAAGCAATGGTTGTCGTGCCAATATCGACAGCGGCACCAATTTTGCCGCCCATAGGTACACCTACCGCCGTATTTAATTGGGAAGAAGTTTGAATCTGAGCAAACTCTGCTTCATCCGTTAAAATAACTTCGGCATCACCCAGCAGTTCAGCCTGACAAAGCAGGCGCGTACCTGCTTTTTTCTCCGCATCGTTGGGCTCAGATACCATACCGGACAACGCAACGGCACATTTGCCGCACACACCGCGTCCACCGCACAGCTGCTGCTCATGGAAACCTGCCGATTCCAACACCACACGCAATGCCTGAGGTGCTTGGAACTGCTGCGTCAGTTCAGCCTTCCCTTTCCGGATCATCAACACTGCCATAGCTTTACTCCGTAAACAAAATTAGTCCAAAATAGGTCACGGTATTCACGCCGTTGATATACTTCAGCTCCGTGTCCTTTACGGTCTGATAAACGTCCACGCCGCATCCTTCCATAGCAGGCAGCATCCACTCAGGATGGCGGCAAGGCAAACCGTCTATCTTTGCGCAAACTTCGCACAAGCGACAGCCGCTGGAAAGGTGAAAGAACTCCTGCTCCAGCATGGACTTCAATTTCTGATGAATGCGAATGCCAAGCTGAGAATGGGCTGCGCCGGCCTCCATCATTCCTTCAAAATCAAAAGAATCTTCCAGCGCAGACACTGTCTGATAAAGAACTGCACGAGGATATTGCCGAATCCGGTTCATCAGTTCATCCAGGTCGCCTAAATCGGGAGGGCACGCATAACACCTTCCATATCTGCCACAGCTGTTACTGCGGCAGATCTCACGAAACTGCGGATCCAACACGATATTCCCGGCATCCAGATAGGTAGCACCGCTGGCACCGGCTTCTTTTGCCATTTGGATGAGTGCATTAGCCTTTTCGTTCATAAGTACCTCGTAATCAGATATCTATTGTTTACAGTGCGGCAAAGAAAGCCTCGATGTTTTCCCACTTTGCATGAGCAGGAATATCGCAGCCGGAGGAAGGAATGAAGTTCTTATACATGCCGCACTCTTCCATCAGCTTCTTGGTAGCTGCGGTAACGGACTCCGGCGTGCCTTCAGCCAGCTCACCGGCAGGATCCACGTTGCCCATGCACAGTGCATCAGAGGGTGCGCCGGCAAGAACGTCTGCCATGTTCACAGCATTGCCAAAGTGATATGCAGCGGCGCCCTGAGCGAAGATCTGGTCAAGCATGCTCATCACGGAGTTGCCGCAGTTATGATAAATCACGGCGAAATCGTCGCTCTGCAGTGCATCCACAATGCGCTTGACGTAGGGCACAGAGAACTCACCAGCCATATCCGGGCTCAGCAGGCCTGCCAGAGGCTCTGCCATCATGACACCGTCAGCACCGGCATCTTTCATTGCCTGACCGTAACGAATCAGGTAGGTTGTTACCTTTTCCAGCACCTCATGCACTGCCTCCGGCTCATCGTAGCAGATGTACATGATCTCCGTCACGTCCATCAGACGGCCAGCCAGAGAGTAGGGACCGATGATACCGGCCAGCACGGGCTTGTCCTGAATACGCTGCTTGGCAAGGCGCACGCCCTCCACGCAAATGCTTGCGCGACCCTGATCCAGATCGGGAATCTGCAGCGCCTGTGCGGCATCCATATCCTCGATCATCTGACCGATGACAACAGGTACCTCATTGTCAGAAAAATGAACAGTAGCACCAAAAGCTTCTGCCTCAACGGACAAATCCATCAGGCTGACAGCAGCCAGCGTGTCAGTCTCACGAGCAACCAGCTCCATCGCCTGAGCCTGCAGCTCTGCATCCTTGACCAGCTGATTCACCGTGACCTGCATCTTCTGCGCAGCAGGGAAAGACAAAACGGGCAGTGCACGACGGCGCTCAGCACCGGCAGCAGCCCACAACATATTACGTACATTCATAATGATATCTCCTGTTCCTTGTTGAAAATTTCCATTTCCGGGCTTGTTTGCCGATATACGCCAAATACCCATAACCCGACAATCGCGGATACCCCACTATGGGGATATCCGCGATATTATTCGGTTAAACGTAGAATATCAGGCAGACTTAATCGTCCACTTCCTCATATTCAAAATCGTTAGGGATCCGGGCGCCATCCTGCTCAAAGCAGCCGGGCACTCCGCAAACAGGGCAAACGCCAAAGCGCTCACCTAGTTCAGCAAGCAGACCCAGTTCGCTCTTGAACTTTTTGCCGCAGTCCGGACAGTGGTAATACAAAAAGCAGGGACCCCAAGTCATATTAGTTCAGACCCAGAATCTCACGAGCCTCAGCGGGGGTAGCGACCTCACGGCCGAACTCCTTCACGACGCGAACGGCACGCTCAACGAACTGAGCATTGCAGTCGGCCAGCTGGCCCTTAGCGTACATGACGTTATCTTCCATACCCACACGGACATGGCCGCCCATAGCGACGGCACCGTACAGCATTTCCATAGCGGAAGCGCCGACGCCGAAGCAGCTCCAGGTGGAGCCGGGGCACAGCTGATCCATGGTCTCCTTCATGAAGACCAGGTTCTTCATGTTGCCGGGGATACCGTTGGCGCAGCCCATGCAGAACTGGAAGTGCAGAGGAGCCTTCAGCACGCCCTTCTTCAGATAGTAAGCGGCGTTGGCGATCATGCCGGGATCGAAAGCCTCGATTTCGGGCTTAACACCCCACTCCTGCATGTTCAGACCCAGCTGCTCCAGGAACTTGGGATGGTTGATGAACAGACCGGTGTGCAGCCAGTTCATGGAACCGCAGTCATAGGAACCCATCTCGGGGCGCAGCTCCTTCAGGTGGATCTGACGGGTCTCATCGGTGGCGTTCAGGTCACCAGAGGTGGTCATGTTCAGCACGATGTCGCAATCGGGATAACGCTCGCGAATCAGCTGCTTGGTCTCACGGAACTTCTCAGTGCTCATGGTGCCATTACCGTTCTCATCGCGCATGTGCAGGTGAGCAACAGCAGCGCCGGCCTTCCAGCAGGCGTAAACGTCATCGGCGATCTCAGAGGGAGTCATGGGAACGTTGGGGTTGTTCTCCTTCTTGGGCCAAGCACCGGTGGTAGCAACAGTGATGATGCACTTATTCTTCAGAGCCTTCATATCAGCCATGGAAATTACTTCCTTTCGAAATTAAAGTTTATTTTAATACGGGGAATGTGTGGGCGCGCAAAACGCGCCCACACATTAGTCATGCGGGTTGATTACTTGTTGCGATTGAACAGCTTCTGCATGTAAGCCAGACCGCTGTCGCCGTTGCCCTCGGCATCGCCGTAGCCGGTGCCGCCGTACTTGTAGGTACGAGTGGGCACGCCCTTGACCAGCAGATCCTCGTCGATCTCAGCGGAGCAACGAGCCATAGAGCCGTCGCCCATGTACCAACGCAGGGGGAAGCAGTTGAAGCGGAACCACACGCCGGCAGGAATCTTATCCAGATCGCCGCCCAGGTTCTCAACGCCAACGATGCCGTGGCCCAGCATCTGCTTGTGGCAGGGCTCCCAAGTGCCCCACTGGCCGATGGCTTCCAGATCGCCGAACTTCTCGTCATAGGCAGCCTGACCGTGCAGCTTGATGTAGTCGAACTTATCGAACTCAGCCCAAGCTTCCTCACCGAACAGCTCCTTGTACTCCTCGATCAGGGTCTTGCCGGTAGCGCCCAGCAGATCCATACGAGTCATACCGTTGCGGCTCATAGCGGTGTGCAGAGGATGGTCCAGAGCCTGGCTATCCATAGCAACGCACTTGACCTTGTTCTTCACGAACCACTTACCAGCCTCAACGCCGGTACCGGCGGAGTAGTGATAGTAAGCCTTGGAGTCGTCGAACAGACGGTGCATACCGGTGTTCAGGCAGACGATCTTGCCTTCCAGATCAGCCTGGTTGATGCCGTACTTCTCGCAGGCAGCATCCAGATGCTTGTCGGTGATCAGGCCCCAGGGCTCGATGTCGATCTTCAGAACCACAGCGGTGCCGGTGTAGGCATCGATGGGCATCTCGTCAGAGTAACGGGCGCGGCGGCCGTCAAACTCGTACTCCATCACGTGACGGGGAGCGTCGCAGTGAGTACCGGTGTGCATGGTGCACTTGATGCTCTGGGTCAGAACGCCGCCCTTGGCCATGGAATGAGCGCCGACGATCTCGGGCTTATCGAAGTAGGGCCAACGGGGAATTTCAGCACCAAAGGGATGAGTCAGGTCAACAAATACAGTCTTACCCATAATAAATTACCTCCAGAAAATTTTCGAGTTTTATAATTTATTTATTCTTCTGATTGGCGATATAATCGATCAGATACTCGCGCAGTCCAGTGTTGGAAGCCAGGATCTCCTCGGGAGTCCACTCCTGCCAGCCCTTACCGGTCTTGAAGCCGTTATCGCCGCGCTCCAGCATCTCAGCCAGGCACTTGGAAGGCTCATGGTTGTCAGCCAGATGGGGCAGGATGTAGTCGTGGATGTTCTTGGACAGCTGGATGCTGACCAGGTCGGAGTTCTCCATGGGACCCATGACAGGCCAACGCAGGCCGGGGCCATACTTGCAGGCATCGTCCACAGTCTTGGCATCGGCGATGCCGTTCTCGACCATGTAGAAAGCCTCGCGCCACAGAGCGTGCTGCAGACGGTTTGCCACGAAGCCGGGCACGTCCTTCTTGCAGTACACGGGCTTCTTACCGCAAACGGTCATCAGCTCCATGGTCTCCTCGATGACCCACTCCTCGGTGACGTCAGACTTAATGACCTCAACCAGAGGAATCAGGTGACCGGGGTTCCAGAAGTGGGCACCCACCACGCGCTCGGGATGAACACACTTGGAACCGATCTCGGTGCAACTCATAACGGAAGAGTTGGTGGCCAGAATGCACTTATCAGAGCAGTACTTTTCGATGTTGCAGAACAGTTCCTGCTTGGTAGCCATGACCTCGGGAGCGCACTCGATGATGAAGTCGGCGTCGGTATAAGCCTTGGCTTCGTCCACCTCAAAGTGGATGCGGCTGATAATGGCAGCCTTCTCCTCTTCGGTAGCGGCACCGCGAGCGATCATGATGTCCAGATTCTTGTTGATCATGTCCCAGCGGTCATCGCGCAGCGCACGAGTCTTCAGCGTCACATTCAGTTCGGGGTTGGAAGCGAAGACCTGTGCCAGGGCGTTGCCCATCATGCCGCCGCCTACCACAACAACATTCTTAATGTTCATGGTTTGAACCTCTCTTTATGCGGATTTCAAATTAGACGACCAGATAACCGCCGGAGCAGTCGCAGTTGGCGCCGGTGATGAAGTCGGAAGCGGAGGAAGACAGGAACAGAGAGTAGCCAACGAAATCGGAGGGCTCAGCCAGACGGCCAACGGGCTCACGATTCAGGAAGTTCTTATACACAGCAGACTCGGGATCGAACATCCACTCGGTCAGATCGCTGCGGAACACGGTGGGGCAGATGGAGTTGACGTTGATGCCGTACTTGGCAGTCAGGTCGCAAGCCAGGCAGGAAACCATCAGGTCGGCGCCGCCCTTGGAGGTGCAGTAACCGGTGTAGTTAGCCATACCGCGCTTGGAACGCTGAGAGGTAACAACGATCATCTTGCCGCCCTTGATGCCGGTCTCCTCGACCTGCTTGACCATCTGGTGAGCAACAGCCTTGGTGACAACATAAACGCTCTTGCAGTCGGCGTCCATGATGTACTGCCAATCCTCAACGGACTGCTCCAGAACGTTCTGGGGCTTGTTGTAGCCATGGCAGACAGCCAGAATATCGATGCGGCCATACTTGGCGACGCAGCTGTCGATGACCTTCTGGAAATCATCGTAATCAGAGGGGTCAGCGGTAGCGAAAGCGCAATCGATGGCCTCAGCAGCGAACTCATCCTGCAGAGCCTGCAGCTTGGAAGCATTGCGGCCGGTCATGAAGACCTTGGCACCGGCATAGCCGTAAGCCTTAGCCAGAACGCAGCCCAGAGCGCCGGTAGCGCCGGTAACGAGAGCGACCTTGCCCTCGACGGAGAACATATTATTGACAAAATTCTTTTCAACAGCAACCATTGTTAGTTCCTCCTATTTTGTTATGCCTGGGGATAATTGATGATAACCAGCATCTTAGCAGGCTTATCGCTGGCATTGACCAGACCGCGACCCTCATTGGGAGGGAAGCTGATGGACTCCATGGGACCGACAACATACTTGTTGCCATCCTTATCGGTGATGGTCATCTCACCTTCCAGGACGAAATACACCTTCTCCAGGGGGTTATCATCGTAAGCCCAATCTGCACCGCCACCGGGTTCAAACTCGGAGATGCCGATCCAGAACTTCTCAGCATTGGTCTCGTCCTTGCCGTGATAACGCTTGCAGGTCACGCCAAAGTGTGCGGGAGGGAAATAAGGCTCCAGATCTTTGTAACTACGCTTAATCATAGTAAGTCATCCTTTCAAAAATAATGATACTTTATTATATATTTTACTCCATTTATATACAATGACCCACTTGTTTTCCAGTTAATTTCATTTAGGTAACTACTAACTATCAGGTTTTTACAATAGTGCACTATTTTACTGGGTTAATGTTGTACACTTTATATGATTTAGGCTCAGGCAATCGAATTTCACCATGCATAATCTACAAAATAATCCTACAATTTTTATTGGTTTTAACAATATCAAAAACGGAAAATTTTTTAAATTAATTGCATTAAAAGGGTGTATATGGTACAATGTTGTCAAAAGGAGGAATGACAATGGCCCGAGAGACTTTTGATAAGGCAACCAACCCCTATCACTATGCCCTTCACTGCCTGGGCGGTAAGTGGAAAATGACGATTTTGCACGAAATCCACACCTACGGGGTGATCCATTTCAATAAAACCCTCAAGGTCCTCCCTATCTCCGAAAAGGTACTCAGTCAGCAGCTGAAGGAGCTGATTCAGGACGGATTAGTCAAGCGCATCGTTAATAGCGATACCTTCCCCCCTTCTACCGATTACGTCTTGACAGAAGCCGGCGAGGAGCTGATTCCGCTGCTGGACATTCTGTATATCTGGAGCATTCGTCAAATGGACTCCAAGGGTATTCCCATCGACGCAGACGCTTTCGCGGTGCATCAAACGGAGAAATATCTCAGCGAATTGGGCGAGATCATGAACGCTAATCAATTTGAGCCGGAAATGGATCGAAGCTACAACAAAAAGAAACCTAATAAGACCTATTGGTAAGATTACTCTCTACTCAAAAAAACCATCTGTGCAGGGCAAGGCCTGCACAGATGGTTTTTTATTTCAGGCACGCCTCTCCCCTACCGCATTCATTTTGGCAGGGGCGTTGCTTCTTTTTGGCAAAAAGAGGAGCTGCCTCATCATTGAGACAGCTCCTTGAGAAACTATGAATTTGTTATAGCTTACTTGCGGCCAACCAGAGCGTCGTCCAGAGGCTTGCCAGCGGCGGCGCGGTACTTATCATCAGCAGCCTTGACCTTAGCAGGCTTGAAGCAGATAATCAGGACCAGACAGATAACGGCCACGACAGCGG
>JAZKYM010000088.1:0-19099 GCA_045612165.1 Vescimonas sp. | reverse complement strand
TAACCGTCGATGATGCCGGAAACGGCAGCAGCCCAAGAGGAGATGGGCATCATGATGCAGACGGGAGCGGCGACGGCGTCGCACATGTAAGCCAGCTTGGCGCGGGAGATCTTGTGGGTGTCGGTGACGGGACGCATGACGTTACCAACGGTCAGGTTGTTGAAGTAGTCGTCAACGCCCAGAACGATGCCCAGGATACCGGTGGCGATCAGAGCACCGGCCTTACCCTTGATGGCGCGACCGGCCCAATCGCCATAGGCCTTGGAGCCGCCGGCGCGAATCATCAGAGCAACGATGGTGCCCAGAATGATCAGGAAGATGACGATACCCAGGTTGCCGGAAACTTCTTCCTGCAGAACAGCGAAGAAATGTTCAACAGCGACGATGGGGTTACCACCGGCATACAGCAGAGCACCGACAATAATACCGATGAACAGAGAGGAATACACTTCTTTGGTGATCAGGGCCAGAACGATAGCGATCACCGGGGGGATCAGGGCAGCCCAAGTTCCATACAGAGCAGGCATAGATAATCCTTCCTTTCTTTTTTGCAGTTTTTACAATTTCTCACCTAAAACAAGCACACTTCTTGTTTAGCTTTTTCAGTATCTCATGCTGTCCACAAGTTGTCAAGCAACCTTCCGGACCGCACGCGAAAGCCCATTGAGGCGTTCCTGCAAGTTTTATTTTTGCTTTTTTATATAATTCTGTGCAAAATCGGTTTTTTCAAAACCTTTTACCGATAAACCGCAAACCCTCGTTCACACACATTCTTTACGACTCCTAAACGCCCGGATCCATCCGACATGCTTCAGCCAAAGGGGGAGGCCACAGGGCTTCTGCGTGTTCTCCCCAAAATCCCGATGATCAGTCGGCTTCCCTCATGCGATAGCCCACGCCCACCTCGGTGAAGATATATTCCGGGCGGCCGGGGTTGGTTTCGATCTTGCGGCGGATATTGGCCATGTTCACTCGCAGAATCTGGTTATCGGCACGGGCCTTGGGGCCCCACAGTTCCCGGATGATGAAATCATAGGTCAACACTTTGCCGGCATATTTGCCCAGCAGGGCGACAATCTTGTATTCGTTGACGGTCAGCTTGGCATTCTCGCCGCGCACCAGCACCTGATGTTTATCGTAATCAACCGTCAGTTCACCAGCGACAAATTTGCCGGTACGGGCGATCTGGCTACTGGGGACGTTGGTGCGTGTATGGCGAATCGCCGTGCGAATACGGGCCAGCAGTTCGGAAGTGCCAAAGGGTTTGACCAAGTAGTCATCCGCGCCGCAATCCAAAGCTTCCACCTTGTCTTTTTCGCTCTGACGGGCAGAAACCACCACGACCGGCAAATTGGACCACTTGCGCACCGATTTGAGCACCTCCACACCATCCATATCCGGCAGGCCCAGATCCAGCAAAATCAGGTCCGGACAGTGGGAGGCAATCATCGTTAAAGCTTCTTCTCCGCTACGCACAACCATGGCATCGTAACCGTTGGCCGTTAAAATTGCACAGATGAAGTTGCTGATGCTCTGGTCGTCTTCCACAACCAGCACTTTATCCCTAATTTTCATCTTCTTCCTCCTTCATCGGCAGTTCCAAGCAGAATCCGGCACCGCCCACTTTCAAATTTTTTGCACTGATCCGGCCGCCATGGGCCTGCATCACCGTGCGGCACACCGACAATCCGATTCCCATATTGCGCCTGACTTCGCTGCAGCCGGCAGTTTGACCGGATCCGTCAAAGAGCGTTGCCAGCTTCTCCGGCAGAATGCCTTTTCCGTCATCCGAGACGGAGATCATGGCCCAGTCAGCGTTTTTTCGCTCCAGCACAATCGTCACACAAGTCACATCTCCTCCGTGCAGCGCCGCGTTTTCCAGCAAGTTGATCAGCACCTGTTCCATCAAAATCGGCTCCATCGGCACCATCAGCACCTCATCCGGAAGTTTCACATCCACCCGGATATGAGGGTAGCGCTTGGCAAACTTGGCCACCGCTCCTTCGACAACCTCCTCTGCCGCCTCCATCGACTTGCGCAACATGGTATTCTCCGGCCCCAGACGGGTAATGGACAGCAGGTTTTCCACCACGCGGATCAGCCACTGGGCGTCTTCGTTGGCATTGGCCAGCAGCTCTCTTCTTTGCTGCTGCGTCAGCCGCCCCTCTTCTTCCAACAGCGCATTGGTGGAGCCCACAATACCGGTCAGCGGTGTACGGATATCGTGAGATACCGCTCGCAGCAAGTTAGCATACATTTTCTGCCGCTCTGCCTCACGGGCGGCGGAAGCTGCTTTTCGGGCACGGGAGGTAATCATGCCGGTGGCAATAGAAATGAACATCATGACGAAGAAAGTCAGCGGAAAACCGGTGATCACAAAGCTGACTTTCCAATAAGGCGCCGTGAACGCATAGTCCACCGCCAGCACGCTGAGCACAGCCGACAGGATGCCGAAAAAGTAGCCGTCGGTCAAAAAAGCGGTAAGGAACACTTCCAGAAAAAAGATGACCGCCACATAACTGGTATCATTGTTCGGATCCATCTGGCGCAGCAGCAGACACAGCACGGAAGAGAACACAAACAGAGCGGCAAAGACCACGCAGTCACGCAGCGTAAAGCCCAACTTTTTTGTCATGCACCGGCGCCGCGTCCAGCTTTCAGGCCAGGGAATTCTCCACTTTCCCAACCGTATTCCTCCTCCCGTTTAGCAATTGTATTCATTATAGCATAAAATCCCGTTAAGAACTCATTAAAAAGCGCTTCCTGTCGATTTTTCCCGACTTGACAGTCCTTTGCCTCCGTGCTATCTTTATTCATAGAAGCGAATACCGATGCAGAGAATTTGAGTCATGCAACAATAGGCGCGGCGGAAGCCGGGCTTATTTGTGCATGGCTTTTTGTTTTGGGAGGAGAGTTTTTACTATGTATGACGCCATGATTATCGGCGGCGGCGTGATTGGCTGCGCCATCGCCCGGGAACTGAGCCGGTTCCGTTTGAACATCTGTCTGCTGGAACGGGAGGAAGATGTCTGTACCGGCACTTCCAAGGCCAACAGCGCTATTGTCCACGCAGGTTTTGACGCCAAGCCCGGCTCTTACAAGGCGCTGTTCAATGTGCGCGGCAACCAGCTGATGGAACCGCTATGCCGCGATCTGGACATCCCCTATCGCCGCTGCGGCTCGCTGGTGCTCAGCTTTGATGCGGCAGATCGCCCCCAGCTGGAAGCACTGCTGCAGCGCGGAATCGAAAACGGCGTAGAAGATCTGGAGATCGTGGAGAGCGAAGCTCTGCACGCCATGGAACCCAACCTGTCCGAAAAGGCCGTTGCCGCCCTCTACGCACCCACCGGCGGCATCGTTTGTCCCTTTACGCTGACCTACGCACTGGCAGAAAATGCCGCCACCAACGGCGTGTCCTTCCGCTTTGACATCTGTGTGGAGCGTATCGAAGCAATCGAGGGCGGTTTTGCCGTCCACACCAACAACGGCACCTTTGAAAGCCGCACCGTCATCAACGCTGCAGGTGTTTACGCTGACGAGCTGCACAATCAGGTGTGCGAAAATAAGCTGCGCATCGTGGCGCGCCGCGGCGAATACTGCCTGCTGGACAAGACCGAGGGTAATCTGGTCAGCCGCACCATCTTCCAGCTGCCCAGCGCCATGGGCAAGGGCGTACTGGTCTCCCCCACCGTCCACGGCAATCTGCTGGTGGGCCCCACCGCCGCCGATCAGGAGAGCCGCGATGATACCGCCACCACCGCCGAAGGTCTGGCACAAGCCACCTCTCTGGCTGCGCTGAGCGTGGCGCGCCTGCCTATGAACCGCGTTATCACCGCCTTTGCCGGTCTGCGCGCCCACATCACCGAAGGCGCCACCGACTTTGTCATCGGCGAAAGCGCCGACGGATTCTTTGACGCCGCCGGCATCGAGTCCCCCGGCCTGACTTCCGCACCTGCCATCGGCGTCTATCTGGCCGGGCTGGTAGCCGCAAAGCTGGGCGCCGAAGCAAAGAACGATTTCATTGCCACACGCCGCGGCATTACACCGTTGAAGGAGCTGTCCTTTGACCAGCGCCGCGCCATCATCGAAAACGACAGCGCTTACGGCCAGATCATCTGCCGCTGCGAGCAGATCTCCGAAGGCGAGATCATCGAAGCTATTCGCCGCGGCGCCCGTTCGCTGGACGGCGTGAAGCGTCGCGTTCGCGCCGGTATGGGACGCTGTCAGGGCGGTTTCTGCGCCCCCCGTGTTATGGAGATTCTGGCACGGGAGCTGCAGCTGAACACCACAGATCTCACCAAGAGCGGCGGCGAAAGCCGACTCATTACCGGCAGCACCAAGGAGGGTTGGGAAAAATGAAACACGTAAAGCTTGCCATCATCGGCGGCGGTCCCGCCGGCCTTGCCGCAGCACTGGCTGCCAGGAAGAACGGCATCGACGATATTCTGATCATTGAGCGCGACAGCCGGTTGGGCGGTATTCTGAACCAGTGTATCCACGCCGGCTTCGGTCTGCACACCTTCGGTCAGGAACTCAGCGGTCCGGAATATGCCCAGCGCTTTATCGATCAGGTGCAGCAGCAGGCAATCCCCTGCCTGATGGACACCATGGTGCTGGATCTGTCGGCCGAACACGTACTTACCGTTACCAGCCGCACCGAAGGTCTGCAGCAGATCAAGGCTGACGCCATCATTCTGGCCATGGGCTGCCGGGAGCGGCCCCGTGGCGCACTGAATATCCCCGGCACTCGCCCTGCCGGTATCTGGTCGGCCGGTACGGCGCAGCGACTGGTGAACATGGAGGGCGTGATGCCCGGTCGGCAGGTGGTCATTCTGGGCAGCGGCGACATCGGCCTCATTATGGCCCGCCGCATGACCATGGAGGGCGCCTGCGTTCACGCCGTGGCAGAGGTTATGCCCTATTCCGGCGGCTTGAAGCGCAACATTGTTCAGTGTCTGGACGACTTTGATATTCCGCTGCTGCTGTCCACTACGGTGGTGCAGATCCACGGCAGTAAAAAGCTGGAGGGCGTCACGCTGGCTCAGGTAGATGAGCGCCGCCGGCCCATCCCCGGCACGGAACAGTACATCCCCTGCGACACGCTGCTTTTGTCCGTGGGTCTGCTGCCGGAAAATGAACTGTCTTCCGCAGCCGGTGTGGCTCTCAGCCCCATCACCGGCGGTCCCGTGGTGCACGATGATTTGTCCACCTCCATCCCCGGCGTGTTTGCCTGCGGCAACGTGCTGCACGTTCACGATCTGGTGGACTTTGTTTCACAGGAAGCCGCGCTGGCCGGTGAGGCTGCTGCGCGCTATCTCTCCGACAGAAAGGCCTCCGAGGAGGCCATCTCTCTGTTGGCCGAAGGCGGTGTGCGCTACACCGTCCCCCAGTACATCCGCCGCGATGCCGAGAATGTCACGGTGCGCTTCCGTGTCGGTCAGCCCTACCGCGACGCCGCCGTGTGCATCTACACCGACGGCGAACTGCTGCGCCGCATTCCCAAGCGCGTACTGGCTCCCGGCGAGATGGAAAAGGTCACGCTGCGTATCGCCGATCTGCCTGAAAACTGCCAAACCATTCGATTCTGCATTGAGGAGGGTGAGAGCAAATGAGTGTGAGACAACTGATCTGTATCGGCTGCCCTCTGGGCTGCATGCTGACGGCCACGCTGGAAAACGGCACCGTCACCAATGTCACCGGCAACACCTGCCGCCGCGGTGACGATTATGCCCGCAAAGAGTGCACCGCACCGGAGCGTACCGTCACCGGTACTGTGCGCGTGCTGGGCGGCAGCGCACCCGTAGTATCTGTGCGTACCGCCTCCCCCATTCCCAAGGAAATGGTTTTGGAACTGGCCCGTCTGATGGCGCAGCTGGAAATCAGCGCTCCCGTCCGTCCCGGCGATGTGGTTTGCGCCAACGTGTTGGGCACCGGCAGCGATCTGTTGGCCACCTGCGGCGTTGCCGAGGCGTGAATATCTCTTGCAACCGGGCAAAAGGCGTGTTACCATAAAGGCAATCCCCCACCGAAAGGAGCCTGTGTCATGCGCCATGCCCTGATCTGCACAATGGAGCAAAACCCTGTCATTCCGGCATTAAAAGATATTTCCTGTCTGAACGAGTGCCTGCACTGTCCCAGTGGCGTGGTCTTTGTTCTGTGCGCTGATATTTTGAATGTGGGCGATATTATCCGACACCTGCACGAGGGCGGCAAAAAGGCTGTCATTCACGTCGATTTGGTAAACGGCCTTGCGCCGCGTGAAATCGCCGTAGATTTTCTGCACCGCTGCGGCGCAGACGGCATCATCTCTACCCGTCCCTCCCTGATCCGCCGCGGACGGGAGCTTGGCTTGCTGACGGTTCTGCGCGTTTTTGCGCTGGACTCCAAAGCTGTCAGCAATCTGCACAGCGAAACCGAATCCGGCAATCCCGACATGGTGGAGATTCTTCCGGCTGTGATGCCGCGTGTGATCGCACGGCTGCGCAAAGAGCTGAAGGTGCCGCTGATCGCCGGCGGTCTTTTGGAGGAAAAGGCAGACATTCTTGCCGCTCTGGGGGCCGGCGCACTGTGCGTTTCCGCCAGTGACAAGCGTCTTTGGGATATGTGAGACATCCGCCCACCCTTTTCCGCAACAAAATATAGTCTTAAAAGACCGCACGGAAGCCATTTCCCGTGCGGTCTTTTTTCAAAAAGGGGCACAGGGGATCGGCTTTTTCTTGCCAAGTCCGTACATATTATTATATAATAGTATGATATGAAATACCGATGCCCGACAGGAAGGAGTGCAGTTGCATGAAAGCGCGGCGCAAAAAATACGCACTTCTTTTCCTCGCCATCCTGCTGTTGGGACTGTGGTGGGGCAATAACAGCCTCAGCATAGAGAGCTACACCTTTTCTTCCGACCGCTTGCCCTCAGACTGGGACGGTGCGCGCATCGTCCACCTGAGCGATCTGCACGGCAAGCAATTCGGCGCGGATCACGCCCGGCTTCTGCGTGCCGTGGCGCAGGCAGAACCGGAGATCATCGTCATCACCGGCGATATTGCCGACGAGGCCAGCGGAATCGGTTCTCTCCCCCGCCTTTTGCAGGGACTGCAGAAAATCGCGCCCACCTACTATGTCTCCGGCAACCACGAGTGGGCCGCCGGATTTATCGGACAGCTGCGAGAAATTTTCGCCGAAACAGGCGTCACTTATCTGCGCAACGAGTACATTCTGCTCACACGCGGCTCGCAGACCATCGCTCTGGCAGGCATTGAGGATCCCAACGGATATGCCGATCAGAAAACACCCAGCGAAGTGACCCAACAGCTATACCGCGCAGAAGGCAATCCTTTCTGGCTGCTGCTGGCCCACCGCAACAGTCTCTTTCCCGGTCAATACTGTCTGTTGGGCGCTGATCTAACGCTGTGCGGTCACGGTCACGGCGGCATTTGGCGTCTGCCGTTTACCGACGGACTGATCGACACCGCCATGGAGCTCTTCCCCTCCTACACCAACGGATTTTACCGCTGCGATTGCGGCAGCTGCGGGGGCGCACAAGTCTTTGTGCACCGCGGTCTTGGCAATTCGCCACGGATCCCTCGCCTTCTCAACCGTCCGGAAGTGGCGGTAATTACCCTGAAAAATATCTCATAAAGAGGTCGAACTATGAAAGAATTCCCGGCAGGACAATTTGATATTGCCGTCATCGGCGCAGGTCATGCAGGTATCGAAGCCGCACTGGCCGCTGCGCGTTTGGGGCTGGAAACCATCTGTTTTACCATCAATTTGGACGCAGTGGGCAACCTGCCTTGCAATCCTGCCATCGGCGGCACCGCCAAGGGCCATCTGGTCCGGGAGCTGGATGCGCTGGGCGGTGAGATGGCAAAGGCGGCTGACCGCGCCTGTATTCAATACCGCATGCTCAACCGGGGCAAAGGTCCTGCCGTTCACTCCCTGCGGGCGCAGGCTGACCGGCGCACCTATCAGCAGGTAATGAAGCACACCCTGGAAAAGACCGACCACCTGACGCTGCGGCAGGCCGAAGTGGTGGATATCCGTCTCACCGACGGCCGCGTATCTCACGTGGTGCTGCGCACCGGAGCGGTATTTGAAGTAAAGGCCGCCATCCTCTGCACCGGCACCTATCTCACCGGGCGCACCATCGTAGGCGAGTGCATTGAGGATTCCGGTCCTGACGGCATGCACGCCGCCGGTCCGTTGACCGATGCACTGCTGCGGCTGGGACTGCCGCTGCGGCGGTTCAAAACCGGCACGCCGCCCCGTGTCAATGCCCGTAGCATTGATTTTTCCCAAATGGAAGTACAGCTGGGCGATGAAGAGCCCCAGCCGTTCAGTTTCACCACGGAAACGCCGCCGGAAAACCGCGCCGTTTGCTATCTCACCTACTCCACACCCCAGACGCACCGCATCATTCTGGATAACCTGGATCGCAGCCCCATCTACTCCGGCGTCATCGAAGGCGTTGGCCCCCGATACTGCCCCTCTTTCGAGACAAAGGTGGTGCGTTTTGCCGACAAGCAGCGCCACCAGCTGTTCATCGAGCCTATGGGTCTGGATACAGAAGAGATGTATATTCAGGGCTTCTCTTCCTCCATGCCGGAGGAGGTGCAGCTGGAGATGCTGCACTCCGTGCCCGGTTTGGAAAAGGCCGTGATGATGCGTCCGGCCTATGCCATTGAATATGAATGCATCGACCCTCTGGCGCTGAAGCCCACGCTGGAAGTCAAGGCCATTGAGGGTCTTTACGGCGCAGGCCAGTTCAACGGCTCCTCCGGTTACGAAGAGGCCGCCGTGCAGGGTTTTGTCGCCGGTGTCAATGCCGCATTGAAGCTACTGGGCCGCGAGGCGCTGGTCCTCAAGCGCAGTGAAAGTTACATCGGAACGTTGATCGACGATCTGGTGACCAAGGGCACCAACGAGCCCTACCGCATGATGACCTCCCGTTCCGAGTACCGCTTGCTGCTGCGGCAGGACAACGCCGATGAGCGGCTTTGCCCCATTGGACACCGCATCGGCCTCATCTCCGATGCGCGCATGGCGCAGGTGGAGGAGAAGTACGCCTCCGTGCAGCGAGAAATCCGCCGGCTGGAAAGCCGCGGCGTGGGTGCCAGCGAAGCACTCAACGAAATGCTGGCCGCCAAAGGCACCACCACCGTCGCAGAAGGTGTGCGGCTTATCGATCTTCTGCGCCGCCCACAGCTGACATACGACGACATTCGACCTTTTGACGCCGATGCACCCGAGCTGTCTGCCGCCGTGCGCGAGCAGGTGGAGATCAGCGTCAAGTACGACGGATACATCCGCCGCCAGCTCAAGCAGGTGGCCGAATTTGAGAAACTGGAGCGCCACGCACTGCCTGCCGACTACGATTACAGCGCCATTCAGGGACTGCGTCTGGAAGCACGGGAAAAGCTGGCAGAAGTTCGTCCTTTGAATCTGGGACAAGCCAGCCGCATCTCCGGCGTTTCTCCGGCCGACATCGCCGCACTGATGATCGCCCTGCAAAATCGGGAATAATCCCCCTTCACCTTATACGACCCACAACCGAAACAAGGAGCTGAACCTATGAAACGTTTTTTGGCTATTCTTATCTGTAAAATGATCCGCTTTGTGGGCAAGCTGACGGGCCGCGGCAGTTCTCTGCCCGGCCAGATCGCACTGAAGATCTGCCCGGACATCTTGGCCCACATGAAGCTGCCCAGCCGCATCATTGCCGTAACCGGCAGCAACGGCAAAACCTCCACCGTGGAAATGATCGCCGCCATCCTGCGCGCCGACGGCCAACGGGTGATCTACAACAACGAGGGCTCCAACCAGACCGAGGGTGTGGCTACCGCCGTTCTTTCCGCCTGCAGCTTTGGCGGAAAAGTGGATGCCGACGTCCTTCTCATCGAATCCGATGAGCGCTACGCCGCCCGTACCTTCCGCTACTTTGCCCCCACCGAATTTGTGATCACCAATCTCTACCGTGATCAGCTGACCCGCAACGGTCACAGCGAATCGGTGTATGACGCCATCCTCCCCTCTATCCATCCGGAGACGAAGCTGCTGCTCAACGCCGACGACCCTCTGGTGTCCTGCTTTGCCGCCGGACACAACAACGTCAAGTGGTTCGGTCTGGATCGCTGCGCCGTCTCTTCCGATGCCCCCAGCGGAATGTATCGCGACGGCGCCCATTGCCCCCTCTGCAAGGCTCCCATGACCTACGCCTACGCCCACTATAACCACATCGGCTCTTATACCTGCACCGGTTGCGGCCACACTCGCCACGACACCGATTACGCCGTCACCAGCGCCGATCTGGAGCAGGGCATTCTAACCATCGACGGCGAAGTCGATGTGCATCTGGCGCTGCGCAGCATCTACAACGTATATAACATTCTGGCCGCCTATGCAGTGTGCCGGGAGTGCGGCGTGCCGGCACAGACCATTGCCGGTGTGATTGACAACTATATCCTGAAGAACGGCCGCGTGGTTCGCTTCACCATCGGTGACTACCGCGGCACGCTGCTGGTAAGTAAGCACGAGAACAGCGTGGCTTACGACACCAATCTGCGTTATGTGGCCGAGCTGAAAACGCCTTGCACTGCCATGGTGATCCTTGACGCCGTCAGCCGCAAGTATTTCACCAGCGAGACCAGTTGGCTGTGGGACATCGACTTTGAGCTGCTCAACGCCCCCCACGTGGAAAAAATCCTGCTGGTGGGTCAGTACTGCCACGATCTGGCGCTGCGGTTCTCTTTCACCGGAATCCCCGACGAAAAGGTGGAGTGCCACGCCGACATCAACGCGCTGGCCGAAAAGATGAAGGCCGAAGGCAGCGGTGAGCTTTACGTGGTGACCTGTTTCTCCGATCGCCAGAAGTTCCTCTCCCACACCCAGAAGGAGGCTTGAACATGAACTGCAAAATCATCCATTTCTATCCCGACCTGATGAATTTGTACGGCAGCTACGCCAATCTCTCCGCCCTGACGCGCTGCCTGCAGCTGCTGGGGCACACCGTTTGCGCGGAAACCGTTGTTCCCGGCGGCGAAGCCGACCTCTCTGACGCCGATTTCGTCTTTATGGGTGCCGGTACAGAGCGCAGCCAGAAGGCAGCGCTGCAGGATCTGCGCCGCTTTGCCGGACAAATCAAAGATCTGGCCGAGGCAGGCGTGCCCATGCTCTTCTGCGGCACCGCCATGGACCTGCTGGGAAAAAGCATCCGTGACGAAGACGGCACCTATGAATGTCTCGGGCTTGCCGACTTTACCTGCGTACAGTCCGAGCGCCGACAGGTCATTGATGTCTACGGCCACACCGAGCTGTTTGACGAAGCTATTGTGGGCTTTCTCAACAAGTCCTCCACCATCTCCGGTGTAAAAACACCGCTGCTGCGAGAGTGCCTGCTGGGCTGGGGCAACGAAAAAGACGGTCAGGGCGAAGGCGTACTCATTCACAACGTGATGGGTTCCCATCTCACCGGCCCGTTGCTGATGAAGAATCCGCGTCTTTTGGAGCACGTAGTGCGCCTCATCTGCGCTCGCCGCGGGGCAGAGGTGCCGTCCTCCCTGCCCCACATCCAGCATATGGAGGAGGCATACGCCACCACCGAGCAGCAGCTGCGCCGACGCGCGGAAAAGTGAGGGATATCATGCTCAGTCACCGCACACAGGCCACCATCTCTCTGGGGCGCCTGAAGGCGAATATTCGCAATTTGCAAAGCCGTCTGGAAGACGGCGTACAGCTGATCGCCGTGGTAAAGGCCGACAGCTACGGACACGGCGCCACCCACCTCTACGACACCTTCCGCAGCTGCGGCATCACCCGCTTTGCCGTGGCCATGTGGGAAGAGGGTGCCGAACTGCGCCGCGCCGGCGCAAAGGATTGCTCCATCCTGCTGCTGGGCGACACCCGGGACGAAGATCTCCCTCGCTTGCTGGAGTATGATCTGACCCCCACCATCTTCTGTGCAGACACCGCCGAAAAGCTCAATGCACTGTGTGCCGAGGCCGGTGTTGTCTGTCCCATCCACATCAAGCTGGATACCGGCATGAGCCGCATTGGCTTTCCTGCCGACGAAGCGTCCCTCCCCCACATCCTGCGCATTGCTGCCATGGAACATCTGCGCATCGAGGGTATGTTCACCCACTTCCCACGGGCTGACGAACTGGACACGCCGGAAACTGACCTGCAGTTTGAGCGCTTCTGCCGTATGGTGGAGCTTCTGCGCTGCAAGGGCGTGGAGATTCCCCTGCTGCACGCCGCCAACAGCGCCACGCTTCTGCTGCGGCAGGGTAAGCAGCTGGATGCCGTCCGGGTGGGTGACACGCTGTACGGCATTTGCCCCATCGACGAAGACGCCTGGCCGCAATTCGGCCTGCTGCCCATCCTGCGCTGGGATTCGTATCTCTCTCTGGTCAAGACCGTGCCGGAAGGCACGCAAGTGGGCTACGGCGGCACTTATGTGACCGATCGCCCCACGGTGATCGGCACCATTCCCGTTGGTTTTGCCGACGGCTATCAGCGTGCGCTGTCCAACCGCGGCTATGTCATGGTGCGCGGCCGGAAGGCTCCTATCATCGGACGGGTCTGTATGGATCAGTTCATGGTAGATGTAACCGATATCCCCGATGTCTGCCGCGGCGACACGGTAGAGCTGATCGGGCCGCACATCAGCGTGGAACAAATGGCCGCTATCGCCGGCATCAGTCCCGACGAGGTGGTCTGCGGTCTGACCCGACGGGTGCCTCGGGTCTACACAGCGGAATGAGAGATTTTACGCCGCACGGGGTTGGCATGTCCCTTCCGGCGTGATATAATTTTGCTATTATCTTTGAAAGGTGACACATTATGCCTGCTTTGAAATATTATCTGCGCGTGCTCTCCGGCATGAGCTTCCAGAAATTCTTCGAGGTTCTGGACCGCACCCACAAGTTCTCCGGCAAAAATAAGCTGGCCTTGGCTTTGGATATGGTCCACTGCGCCAGAAAGTTCGGCGCCGGTTACTATGACTATCTGACGTTCGGTTTTTGGGATCTGACCGATGCACAGCGCGCCACCTATGTGACCCGTTTTGTTTCCAAGAAGCTGGTTTCTTATCTCAACGACGACTCCTGCTCTGCCCTGTATGACCACAAAGAGGAGTTCCAGAAAGTTTACGGCGAATTTACCAAGCGCGACTTCGTGGATTGCCGCACGGCCACCAAGGAAGAGGTTCGCGCCTTCGTGGAGAAGAACCCCGTTATGTTCAGCAAACCTGCCCACGACAGTTCCTGCGGCAAGGGCTGCCAGAAGATCGACAGCCGCGACTACGCCGACTTTGACGCCTTTTACGCCGCACTGCCGGAGCTGGACGCCTGGCTGCTGGAAACACTGCTGATCCAGCATCCCGACAACGCCGAAGTCTATCCCCACGCTATGAACTGCATGCGTCTGATCACCCTCATCGCCTCTGACGGTACGCCTCACGTTCTGTTTGCCACCCAGAAATTCGGTCTGAACGGCCGCGTGGTGGACAACTACGGCTTCGGCTGCCGCGTGGATCTGGAAACCGGCAAGATCTGCTCCCCCGGCGTCAGCGGTGACGGCTCTCTGGGCATTACCTATGACGAGCACCCCCTGACCCACGTTAAGCTGGTGGGCCGTCCCATCCCCTGCTTCTTCGAGGCTTGCGAGCTGGTAAAGAAGGCCGCTCTGGTCAATCCCCGGATGCGTTATATCGGCTGGGACGTGGGTATTACCCCCGACGGCCCCGTGATCATCGAGGGCAACAACTATACCGCCCACGATTTCTGGCAGCTGCCTGCACAGACGCCCGAAAAGCAGGGCATGCTGCCCACCATTATGAAGCTTGTCCCCGAGTTCAAGCGCTGAAATGAACAAAAAAAGAACTCCGAACACGTTCGGAGTTCTTTTTTATTTGATTGCTCAGTTATCGGCCTTCTGTCTGCGCTTCTTAGCCAGACGCACACCGTTTGCATCTGCCACCGTGTAACCCATGAAAGCCATGACGATGGTAATCAGCGGCATCAGCCAGTTGAAAATGGCCCAAGGACCATACTGCGCCACGCCGATATTCAACGTGCCGAGGATGAACACACCGCAGGTGTTCCACGGGATCAGCGCGGAAGTCACCGTACCGGCAGACTCCAGCGCGTTGGACAGAACCGTCGGATGCAGGCCCTTCTTACGATACTCATCGGCATACATGCGGCCGGGCACCACCAGAGAGATATACTGCTCAGGCATCGTGGCGTTGGAGACCACGCAGGTGGCTTCCGTCAGCACCACCAGACCGGCAGGAGACTTGACCATCTTCTTGAGCTGATTGACGATGACTTCCAGCTGGCGGGTCTCCTCCATGATACCGCCAAACATCATGGCGATGACGGTCATGGACACAGAGAACATCATATTCATCAAGCCGCCGCTATTGAGCAGCTCATCAATTTCGAAAATACCGGTTTCGCAGGAAAAACCGTTCATACCGCAGGAGAACAGCGTGCCCAGCGTACACTCCGGCTGGAAGATAACACCCACGATACCGCCGGTGATAATGCCCAGCGCGATGCCGGGAATGGCCGGTACCTTCAGCGCCACGGCCACGATGACCACCAACGGCGGCAGCAGGAGCAACGGATTGATGACAAACATATCCTGCAGCGCATCGGACAGCATCTCCACACTGGACATATCCGCCACACCGCTCTGCTTTTGCAGCAGACCCATCACCAGAAAGACCACAGCCGAGATGCCGTATGTTATGGCCGTGGAGGGCAGCATGAAGCGCACATGGGTCATTACGTCCGTGCCGGACATGGCAGGTGCCAAATTGGTGGTGTCGGACAGGGGCGACATCTTGTCGCCGAAGTAAGCGCCGGAAATGATGGCACCGGCCGTAATGGCAGGGTTCATGCCCAGACCGTAACCAATGCCCATCAGCGCCACACCCATGGTGCCCATAGTGCCCCAGGAAGTACCGGTGGCCAAGGCGGTAACGGAGCAGATCAGCAGTGCGCCCAAAAAGAAAATGCCGGGCGAGAGAACCTGCAGGCCGTAATAGATCATGGTGGGCACCACGCCGGCATCCAGCCACACACCGGTTAAGATGCCGATGATCACCAAAATCACCAGCGATTGCAGCGCTTTATAGATGCCGTCGAGCATGAATTTCTCGATATTCTTCCAGGCGTAGCCCAACCGCAGCGCCATCAGAGCTGCAATGACAGTTCCCACAAACATGGGGATATGCGGATCGACCTGATACACAACAATGCCCAGTGCCAGAACACCGACCATCAAGAACAGGACCAGTAACGCCTCCCACAACTTGGGCATCCGCGGTGTAGCCGTCTTTTCCATGGATCCATCTCCTTTATCAAATCTGCGGCAATCATCGCCGTTAACAGACACTTATGAAACAGCTGTTGGGTATATTATACACACCCAGTATAATATTGCAAGCTTTCGCGGAAAATTTGCTTGATTATTCATTTTTTTGCTTTTTCGTTTCCTCTCCCCGTTTATCATCGTTGTTGTTGAAATTTGCACAAAAATGAGATATACTGAAGTGCACTTCCTTTTATAAATGGCACTGCAAAGACTTTTTCTTTTTTACATATATCACATAAAGGCTGGATTTTCTATGTTGAAGCAAAATCTCTCTCATTTTAACTGGACGCGCACCAAGCGCTCCGGCATCGTCGTTGCGCTGGATGCACTGTGGATCATCGCCGCTTTCTTTCTGGCGCTGCTGGTTCGCTTCGAACTGCGTTTCTCCTCCATCCCCGACAAGTACATCAGCGTATATTTCAGCACCATTCTCTGGTGGGCGCTGCTTTGCGTCGTCGTTTTGACTCTGGTGGGTGCCTACAACTGCATCTGGCGCTATATCGGCTTGAAGGACCTGTCCCGACTGGTGTTAGGCTATGTCATTCTGGTGGCTCTGGGCCTTGCGCTGGTGATGCTGTTCTCGGTTAAAATGCCCCGCTCCTACTACTGCATGGGCTTCCTGCTGAGTTTTTGCGGATCGGCCGGCATGCGTGTATCTTATCGCCTGATGGTACAGATGTCTGCCGAACTGGCCAACCGCGCACCTAAGGCTCTGGAGCGCGTGATGATCGTAGGCGCCGGCTCCGCGGCGCAGGCTCTGCTGCGAGAATTCGCCTCCAATCCGCAGCTCCACGCAAAGGTGGAATGTTTGATCGATGACAGCCCCAGCAAATACCGCATGTTTTTGGAAGGTGTTCGCGTCGTAGGTGACCGCAACGCGATTCCCGCTGCAGCCAAGACCCACAACATCGACCGCATTATTTATGCCATTACTAACGCCACACCCGAGGCGCGCAAGGAGATCCTCAACATTTGCAACACCACCCACTGCAAGCTGCAGGTGGTTCCTTCTATCTCCCAGTTGGTCAGCGAGCAGGTCAGCGTCAGCCAGCTCAAAGATGTGGAGGTGCAGGATCTGCTGGGCCGCGCGCCGATCCTGGTCAATCTGGATGAGATCTACCGTTACATTGGCGGCAAGGTGGTGTTGGTCACCGGTGGCGGCGGTTCCATTGGCAGCGAGCTGTGCCGACAGATTGCCAAGAGCCAGCCTGCGCAACTGATTATTTTTGATGTGTATGAGAATAACCTCTACGATATTCAGCAGGAGCTCAAGCGTAGCTTTCCGGATCTGAATCTGGTGGCTCTGGTTGGCTCCGTGCGCAACACCAAGCGCATTGAATCCGTGATGGAAACCTACCACCCTGACATCGTGTTCCACGCAGCCGCCCACAAGCACGTGCCTCTGATGGAGGACAGCCCCAACGAATCCATCAAAAACAACGTTCTGGGCACCTACAAAGCCGCCACGGCCGCCGCTAAGGCCGGCGCGAAGAAGTTTGTGCTGATCTCCACCGACAAGGCCGTTAACCCCACCAACATCATGGGCGCCTCCAAGCGTCTTTGCGAAATGGTGGTGCAGATGATGAGCCGCCGCAGCGACACCGAGTTTGTGGCCGTTCGCTTCGGCAACGTACTGGGCAGCAACGGAAGCGTGATCCCTCTGTTCAAAAAGCAGATCGCAGCCGGCGGCCCCGTCACCGTGACGCATCCCGACATTATCCGCTACTTTATGACCATCCCCGAGGCAGTTTCTCTGGTGCTGCAGGCCGGTTACTACGCCAAGGGCGGCGAGATCTTTATTTTGGACATGGGCCAGCCCGTGCGCATCGCCGACATGGCCCGCAACCTCATTCGTCTGTCCGGCTATGAGCCGGACGTAGACATCAAAATCGTCTACACCGGACTGCGTCCCGGCGAAAAACTGTTCGAAGAGCTGCTGATGAAGGAAGAAGGTCTGCAGAGTACCGACAACCACCTGATCCACATCGGACGCCCCATCGAAATGGATGACGACCTGTTTGTGCAGCAGTTGGAGCAGCTGCGCACCGCCTGCGAAGGGGAATCTCAGGATATCAAGGCGCTTGTTGCCTCCATCGTGCCCACCTATCATCCGCAGGAGAACTGAATCGATCAAAAAGCAGCGCACCGCTCATCGGTGCGCTGCTTTTTCTTCTATGCGCGAAAAAGGACGACCCCCATCGGGGTCGTCCTTTTATCATTTATCCAATTCGCTTCAGCCGAAACGGACAGCTTACTTGCTGTACATCTCAACCAGCTTGACCAGATGGTCATAGCGGTTCTTGGCCTCTTCCTCGTTGGCAGCGAACAGAGTCTCTGCACGCTCGGGGAACTCGCGGGTCAGACGGCTGTAACGAGCCTCGTTCATCAGGAACTCCTGATAGCCGCCGGCAGGGGCCTTGGAATCCAGAGTGAACTTCTTGTCGGCAGCAGGATTGAAGCGGAACAGGTTCCAGTAACCGCACTCGACGGCCTTCTTCATTTCCTTCTGGCAGTTCTCCATACCACCCTTGATGGAGTGCATCTCGCAGGGGGAGTAACCGATGATCAGGGAGGGACCGTCATAAGCCTCGGCCTCGACGATAGCCTTGATGGTCTGAGCGGGGTTGGCGCCCATGGCCACCTGAGCCACGTACACATAGCCGTACTGCATGGCGATCTCGGACAGGCTCTTCTTCTTCACTTCCTTACCGGCAGCGGCGAACTGGGCCACCTGACCGATGTTGGAAGCCTTGGAGGCCTGACCGCCGGTGTTGGAGTAAACCTCGGTATCGAAGACGAAGACGTTGACGTTCTGCTTGGAAGCCAGGACGTGGTCCAGACCGCCGTAGCCGATATCGTAAGCCCAACCGTCGCCGCCGAAGATCCACATGGACTTCTTAGCCAGGTATTCCTTCTTAGCCAGAATGGCAGCCACGTCGTCGCAGCAGACGCAAGCTTCCAGATTGGCAACCAGAGCGCGGGTAGCCTCAGCGTTGGCCTCACCGTCGTTGACGGTATCCAGATAAGCCTGGCAGGCAGCGCGGCGCTCGTCGTTAGCGGTGTTGGCGGCAACCTTCTTCACCAGCTCGATGACATCCTCACGGATCTTGTTCTGACCGACGAACATACCCAGACCGTGCTCGGCGTTATCCTCGAACAGGGAGTTGCACCATGCAGGACCGTGGCCCTCAGCGTTGGTGCAGTAGGGAGAGGTAGCGGCAGGACCGCCCCAGATGGAGGAGCAGCCGGTGGCGTTGGACAGGTACATACGATCACCGAACAGCTGGGTGACGAGGCGAGCATAGCTGGTCTCGGCGCAGCCGGCGCAGGAGCCGGAGAACTCCAGCATGGGCTTCTTGAACTGAGAGCCCTTGACGGTGTTGTCCTGCATGTCCTTCTTATCGGCAACCTCGGCCACACAGTAGTTGAACACTTCCTGCTGAGCCAGTTCGCCCTGCTGGCCAACCATGGTCAGAGCGTTGACGGGGCAGACACCCACGCAGACGCCGCAGCCCATGCAGTCCAGAGGAGACACGGCCATGGTGTACTTGTAAACACCCTTGCCCTTGCCGGCCTTGATGTCCACGATCTTGGCAGCCTCGGGAGCGGCAGCAGCCTCAGCCTCGGTCAGAGCGAAGGGACGGATGGTGGCGTGGGGGCAGACATAGGCGCACTGGTTGCACTGGATGCACTTGGTGGAATCCCAAGCAGGAACGGCAAC
>JAZKYM010000087.1:0-5463 GCA_045612165.1 Vescimonas sp. | reverse complement strand
GCTTGGCCTCCGACTTCGATGATGTTCATGACATCTTCGGTGGTCAGCGGCTCGAAATACAGCTTGTCGGCGGTGGTGTAGTCGGTGGATACGGTCTCAGGGTTGTTGTTGATGATGATCGCCTCATAGCCGGCTTCCTTGATGGCCCAGATGGCGTGGACGGTGGAGAAGTCGAACTCCACGCCCTGACCGATGCGGATGGGGCCGGCGCCCAGCACGATGACCTTCTTACGCTCGGTGACCACGGACTCGTTCTCCTCCTCATAGGTGGAGTAGAAGTAGGGGACATAGGCGTCAAACTCGGCGCCGCAGCTGTCGATCATCTTGTAGACGGGCATGATGCCGTTGTCGCGGCGCAGGCGGAACATATCCTGCTCGCTCATGTCCCAGAGCTTGGCGATATAGCGGTCGGAGATGCCCAGCTTCTTGGCCTGACGCAGCACGCACAGGTCGCCCACGTTCTCGGCCAGCACCTTCTCATAGCGCACCACGTTGCCGATCTTCTCCACGAAGAACAGGTCAATCTTGGTGACAGAGGAGATGATCATGGGATCCATGCCGCGGCGCAGCAGCTCGGCCATGGCGTAGATGCGCTCGTCGGTGGCGCGGCGGATGGCGTCCATCAGCTCGCCCTCGGTCATATGGTCAAACTTGGCCATGTGCAGGTGGATGACGCCCTGCTCGAGGCCGCGGATGGCCTTGAGGAGGCTCTCTTCCATGGTGCGGCCCACGGCCATGACTTCGCCGGTGGCCTTCATCTGGGTGGAGAGCATCTTGCTGGCGCTGGAGAACTTGTCGAAGGGGAAGCGTGCCACCTTGGCCACCACGTAGTCGATGGAGGGCTCAAAAGCGGCGGAGGTGGTGGCCAGCTGGATCTCGTCGAGATGGAAGCCCAGAGCCACCAGTGCGCTGACACGGGCGATGGGGTAGCCGCTGGCCTTGGAAGCCAGAGCGGAGGAGCGGGACACGCGGGGGTTGACTTCGATGACGTAGTAGTTGAAGGAATAGGGATCCAGCGCGAACTGCACGTTGCAGCCGCCCTCGATCTTCAGTGCGGTGATCAGGCGCAGGGCGGCGTCGTGGAGCATGCCGTACTCCTTACGGGTCAGCGTCTGGGCAGGAGCCACCACCATGGAGTCGCCGGTGTGGATACCCACGGGGTCGATGTTCTCCATGGAGCAGATGGCGATGGCGGTGCCGTTGCGATCGCGCATGACCTCAAACTCGATCTCTTTATAGCCCTTGACGGACTTTTCCACCAGCACCTGACTCACGGGGGACAGGCGCAGGGCGTTTTCGGCCAGATCCAGCAGCTCTTCATCGTTGTCGGCAAAGCCGCCGCCGGTACCGCCCAGCGTGAAGGCAGGGCGCAGCACCACGGGGTAGCCGATGTCGTTGGCAGCCGTGCGGATCTCTTCCACGCTGTGGGCGATGACGGACTGGATCACAGGCTCGCCGATGGCCTCGCACAGGTCGCGGAACAGCTCGCGGTCCTCAGCCTGCTCAATGGAGTCGAAAGAGGTACCCAGCAGCTCGCAGGAGCACTCGCGCAACACGCCCTTCTTGGCCAGCTGCATGGCCATGTTCAGACCGGTCTGGCCGCCCAGAGTGGGCAGCAGAGCATCGGGACGCTCCATGCGGATGATCTTGGCGATGTATTCCAGCGTCAGAGGCTCCATATACACCTTGTGGGCGATATTGGTGTCGGTCATGATGGTGGCAGGGTTGGAGTTGACCAGAATGACTTCATAGCCCTGTTCTTTCAGTGCAAGGCAGGCCTGCGTGCCGGAATAGTCGAACTCGGCGGCCTGACCGATGACGATGGGGCCGGAGCCGATCACGAGGATCTTCTTCAAATCAGTTCTCTTAGGCATTTTCGCCACCTCTCTTTCCCATGTAATCCTTCATCATATCCACAAATGCTTCGTACAGATAGCTCACACCGCGGCTGCCGGAGACGCTGCCGGGCAGGAACTGCACGGCCATCATCATGGCGCTCTCATCGGCGATGCCTTCCACCGTACCGTCGTTGAGGTTGGCGTGGGTGATGGCAAGGCCGGTGCCTTCCAAACTCTCGCCGCAGACGGCGAAGGCGTGGTTCTGCAGGGCGAACTCGATCTTGCCGCTGCGCACATCGCGCACGCCGTGGTTGGCGCCGCGGTGGGCGGCCTTCATGCGGTATACCTTGGCGCCGCAGCTGATGGCCATCAGCTGGCAGCCCAGATCAATGCCGAACAGGGGGACTTTACCCTTCAGCGCGGCAATCAGCTCCACCACGCACTTGACCTCGTTGGGATCACCGGGGCCGTTGGAGAGCAGCACGCCGTCGGGACGCATGGCCAGCACTGCCTCGGCGGAGGTGGTGTGGGGCACGATGATCACGTTGCAGCCGCACTGGTTGAGGCTGCGCACGATGCTGTTCTTGATGCCGCAGTCCACGGCGACGACGTTGTACTTGTGGTTGGGGGTGCGGCTGTACCACACCTTGCGGCAGGACACGCGCTCTACCAGTTGGGAGGCCACGGGAGCCTCGGCAATGCGGCGCAGCGCCTCTTCGTCAGACACGTCGGCGTCGGTGATGATGGCGCGCATGCTGCCCTCGCTGCGCAGCATCCGGGTGATGGCACGGGTATCCACGCCGGCGATACCGGGGATGCCGTTCTCTTCCATCTCCTGAGAGAGCGTCTTGGTATAGCGGAAGTTGGAGGGGGAGTCGTTGTATTCCTTGACGATGAAGCCGCCGATGCTCATGGTCTTGGACTCGTAATCCTCGTCGGCCAGACCGTAGCTGCCGATGATGGGATAGGTCATGCATACCAACTGCTTGCAGTAGGAGGGATCGGACATGATCTCCTGATAACCAACCACCTGCGTGTCAAACACCACTTCCTGCACCGTTTCCACATCGGCACCGAAGCCGGTACCGAGGAAGGTGCGTCCGTTTTCAAAAACCAGTTTCTTGTTCACCCTTATCTCCTCCTATATACGATGTTGCCGGCGCACACCGTCAGCTCGGTGACGCCATAGAGCTCCGTTCCGGTAAAAGGCGAGCTCTTGCCTTTGGACACAAATTGATCGGGATCCACCGTGAACTTCTCCGTAAGATCGAACACGGCCATGTCCGCCTCCTCACCCACGGCGATGGCGGCGCGGCGTCCGATAATGGCGGCAGGCTGGCTGCTCATCAGATCGGCCAGCTTTTCCAGCCTCAGCGCGCCGCTGCGCACCAGCTGGGTGTAGCACACGGCGAAAGCCGTCTCGCTGCCCACGGTGCCGAAGGCGCTCTTTTCCAAACCGCGGCCCTTCTCCTCTTCCGAGTGGGGGGCGTGATCGGTGGCGATGCAGTCGATGGTGCCGTCTTGCAGGCCGGCCCAGATGGCGGCCTTGTCCTCACGGCCGCGCAGCGGAGGATTCATCTTGAACCGTCCGTTGTCCTCGGTGATGTCCATGTCCGTCAGGGCGATGTGGTGGGGTGTCACCTCACAGGTGACGCCGATGCCGGCGGCCTTGCCGCGGCGCACCGCCTCGATGGATTCCTTTGCGCTGATGTGGCAGATGTGGTACTGCACACCTGTCTCGGCCACCAGCTGAATGTCGCGCTCGATGGGCGCAGACTCGCTCTGGGAAGAAATACCCTTCATGCCGTGCAGCGCGGCGTATTCGCCCTTGTGGATGGCGCCGCCTTCCAGCAGACTCTCATCCTCGCAGTGGGCGGAGATGAAGCGGCCAGCGTCCCGGGCCAGCTCCATCGCCTCACGCATCATGTCGATGCTCTGCACGCCCTTGCCGTCATCGGAAAAGCCGATGCAGTGGGGTGCCATGCCGGTGATGTCAGATAGCTGCTGACCCTGCTCGCCCACGGTGATGGCACCGAAGGGGAACACGCGGATGCAGGCGTCACGCTCGATGGCGTCAAGCTGCAGCTGCAGGTGCTCGATGCTGTCGGGCACCGGGTTCAGGTTGGGCATGGAGCACACGGTGGTGTAGCCGCCGGCAGCCGCTGCCGCCGTGCCGCTTGCTACCGTTTCTTTGTAGGTAAAGCCCGGCTCGCGCAGGTGGACGTGGAGATCCACAAGGCCGGGGAGCACCGTCTTGCCGGTGCAGTCGATGATCTCGCCCTCGCAGGTGAGGTTCTCACCGATGGCGGCGATGACGCCGTTTTCCACCAGCACATCACACTGCGTCAGCGCGCCGCCGGTGTAGACGGTGCCATTTTTCAGCAGAATGCTCATCCCTTCACCGCCCGTTCCAGAACGGCCATACGGACGAACACGCCGTTTTGCATCTGCTTGAAGATACGGGCGCGGTCACACTCCATCAGGCAGTCGGCCAGCTCCACATCGCGGTTGACAGGTGCCGGATGCATGATGATGGCGCGGTCTTTCATGGTCTTTTCGCGCTCCACGGTGAGGCCGTAGGCCCGGTGGAACTCTTCGCTGCTCATGGCCATGGAGGCGGCGTGGCGCTCGCGCTGGATGCGCAGCATCATCACGATGTCGGCCGTCTTCACGGCCTGATCGAAGTCCTCGCTCTCCAGAGAGTCCTCCAAAAACTCGGCGGGGCCGGCGGTGACCACTTCCATGCCCAGACGGCGCATCACCTCGTAGTTGGTGTGTGCCACACGGGAGTGGACGATGTCACCGGCGATGACGCACTTGAGGCCTTCAAAGCTGCCGAACTCCTGACGGATGGTGAGGAGGTCCAGCAGAGACTGGGTGGGGTGGTTGCCGGTGCCGTCGCCGCCGTTGAGGATGGCGGCGTTGACGTGGCCCAGCAGCTCGTTGTAGTACTCGTTGACCTTGTGGCGGATGACAATGGCGTTCACGCCGAAGGAGTCGAAGGTCTTTACGGTGTCGTAGAAGCTCTCACTCTTGTTGAGGGAGGAAGCCGCCGGATTAAAAGAAATGACCCGCATACCCAGTTTCTCTTCAGCAACGTTGAAGCTATACTGGGTGCGAGTCGAAGGTTCAAAAAACAGATTGCAGGCGATTTTATCGCTGAAATTGGGAATATCAATCCCCTGACAGAACATCTGGGCTCTGTCGAGAATGGAGATGATTTCATCGGTATGAAGGTCGCTGAGTTTGAGCAAATGCTTGGCCATATCCGTTCTCCTTATTCCTCATATTTGTGCAGAAAATGGTGCTTCTCTAATCTTCAAAATTATACCACATGACCCCTTTTGACGCAAGGCACTGGGGAAAAATGGATAAAATTTTTTGACGCATTTTGACGACACGGTGTCGCAAAACAGCGCTTGGGAGGGGAAAGACCCTTCCATAAAAAAAGGCTCCCCCGACCGGATGGTCAGGGGAGTCTTATTATGAGTTTTGATTACTCGGCGGGGTAAACAGAAACCTGCTTACGATCCTTGCCCAGACGCTCGAAACGCACCACGCCGTCGGCCTTGGCGAACAGGGTGTCATCGGTGCCGATGCCCACGTTCTTACCGGGGTGGATGTG
>JAZKYM010000086.1:0-6178 GCA_045612165.1 Vescimonas sp. | reverse complement strand
GGAACTGGAACAGTCTGGTTACAAGGTGCAGGTGGAGGTGCACAAAACGCTGTGGAAAAGTCACAACGTGGTGGCCGGTGACCCCGACAAGGCAAAGCTGCTGCTGACGGCTCATTACGACACCTGCGCCGTGCTGCCGTTCCCTAACTTCATCACGCCCCGCAATTTCTTCTGGTACCTCGTGTACCAGCTGGTCATCACCTTTGCTTTTTTCGCCATCGTGTTTGCGGTGACCTTCGGCGTTACTTACGGTCTGACGCTGCTTACCGAAGGCGCTGTCGGTCCTGTCGTTGGTGCACTGGCAGGCTATGCGGTGCTGATTTTCGGCCTGTGGTGGCTCTTTGACGGCAAGGCCAACCGCCATACCGCCAACGACAACACCTCCGGCACCGTGACGCTGGTGGAGATCGCCGAGAGCCTTCCTGAGGAGCTGCGTGAGAGTGTGTGCTTCGTGTGGTTTGACAACGAAGAGCGCGGCCTTCTGGGCTCTTCCGCCTTTGCCGGAAAGCATAAGTCGGTCAAGAAAGAGAGTCTTATCCTCAACTTCGACTGCGTGGGCGACGGCGAAAGCCTCCAGTTTTTCCCCACCAAACAGGCGAAGAAGGACGGTACGGCGGAGCTTCTGCGCGAAAGCTTCCTGCCGGCCGGTGACAAGTCGGTGGAAGTGGTGACGGACTTTGGCTTCTATCCTTCTGATCAGGCGGCCTTCCGCCGCGGCGTGGGCGTGTGCGCCCTGAAAAAGAGTAAGATCTTCGGCTGGTACATGGACCGTATCCACACAAAGAAGGATACGGTGCTGGACGAGCAAAATATTGATCTGCTGCGTGCCGGCACGGTGCGCGCCATTCAATCTGTGGTGAAAAAGGAAGAAACCCATGCATAAAGAAATTTTCATCAAAGGTGCAAGAGAAAATAACCTGAAAAATATTGATGTCACCATTCCTCGTGACAAGCTGGTGGTGATGACGGGTCTTTCCGGTTCCGGCAAGTCCAGTCTGGCCTTCGACACCATTTACGCCGAGGGCCAGCGCCGCTATGTGGAGAGTCTGAGCTCCTACGCCCGTATGTTTTTGGGGCAGATGGACAAGCCGGACGTGGACTATATCGACGGCCTTTCGCCTGCCATTTCCATTGACCAGAAGACCACCAGCAAGAATCCCCGTTCCACCGTGGGCACGGTGACGGAGATCTACGACTATATGCGCCTTCTCTGGGCGCGGACCGGTACGCCCCACTGTCCCAAGTGCGGCAGGGAGATCCGCCAGCAGACGGTGGATCAGATCATCGACCAGATCCTCGCCCTGCCGGAGGGAACCCGTATCCAGATTCTTGCTCCCGTCATCCGCGGCCGCAAGGGAGAGCATACCAAGGTCTTTGACGATGCCCGTCGCAGCGGCTATGTCCGCGTCCGTGTGGATGGCAATCTCTACGACCTGAGCGAGGAAATTACCCTCGAAAAGAATAAAAAGCACAACATCGAAGTGGTGGTGGACCGCCTGATCGTCCGGCCTGATATTGGCTCGCGTCTGACCGACTCGGTGGAGACGGCCAGCGGCCTGTCCGGCGGCATCGTAGTGGTGAATTTGCTGCGGGAAGAGCAGGACATCACCTTCTCTCAGAACTATGCATGCGACGAGTGCGGTATCTCCATCGAGGAACTGACGCCCCGTATGTTCTCGTTCAACAATCCCTTCGGTGCCTGTCCTGACTGCACTGGCCTTGGCAGCCGGTTGGAGGCCGATCCGGTGCTGATTATTCCCGATGAGGAGCTCTCTATTCTGGACGGAGCCATCGTGGCACCGGGCTGGAACTCTATCCGCAGCGACGGCATCTCCCGTATGTACTTCGAGGCACTCAGCAAGCGCTATCAGTTCTCTCTGCGCACGCCGGTGAAGGATCTGCCTGCCGGTGTGAAGGACATCATCTTCCACGGTACCGGTGGGGAGAAGCTGGAACTGTACTATGATCAGCCCCGTGGCAAGGGTGTGTTGTATCAGGCCTTTGAGGGTATTTGCAACAATCTGGAACGCCGTTACCACGAGACTCAGAGTGAGGCGTCCAAGAAGGAAATCGAAGAATTCATGGGTGAGTGCCCCTGCCCTGCCTGCAAGGGGCAGCGCCTGCGTCCGGAAGCGCTGGCGGTGACGGTGGGCGGCATGTCCATCCACGATGTGACACAGCTGCCGGTAAACGAGGAACTGGCGTTCTTCGAATCGCTGCAGCTGAGCGAGACGCAAAGGCTCATTGCCGCCCAGATCCTCAAAGAAATCCGTGCCCGCCTCGGCTTTTTGCAGTCGGTTGGCCTGAATTATCTGACCCTCAGCCGCTCCAGCGGTACGCTGTCCGGTGGCGAAAGTCAGCGTATCCGCTTGGCCACCCAGATCGGCTCGAGCCTGATGGGAGTGCTGTATATTCTCGATGAGCCGTCCATCGGTCTGCATCAAAGGGATAACGACAAACTTCTCGACACGCTGCGCCGCCTGCGCGATTTGGGCAATACCCTCATCGTGGTAGAGCATGACGAAGACACCATGCGTGCCGCCGACTATCTCATCGACATCGGTCCCGGTGCCGGTGCCCATGGAGGCGAAGTGGTGGCCTGCGGCACACCGGAAGAGGTGATGGCCGATGAAAAGAGCCTGACCGGCGCCTACCTCAGCGGCCGCAAAAAGATCATGCTGCCGGCCTGCCGCCGAAAGGGCAACGGCCATAGCCTCACGGTGCGTGGCGCTGCGGAGAACAATCTGAGGAGCATCGACGTCACCGTTCCGCTGGGCACGTTTACTTGCGTGACAGGCGTTTCCGGCAGCGGCAAGTCCTCACTGGTCAATGAAATTCTTTTCAAGAAGCTGGGCGTGGAGCTCAACCGTATGAAGGCCCATCCCGGCAAGCATAAGAGCATCGAGGGTGTGGAGTATCTGGATAAGGTCATCAATATCGACCAGAGCCCCATCGGCCGCACGCCCCGTTCCAACCCTGCCACCTACACCAATCTCTTTGTGGAGATCCGCAACCTCTTTGCCGCCACCCAGGAGGCCAAGAGCCGCGGTTACGGCCCGGGCCGATTCTCCTTTAATACCAAGGGCGGCCGGTGCGAGGCCTGCGCCGGTGACGGCATGCTGAAGATCGAGATGCATTTCCTGCCGGATGTGTATGTCCCCTGCGAAGTGTGTAAGGGCAAGCGCTACAACCGCGAGACGCTGGAGGTGCGCTATAAGGGCAAGAACATTGCCGACGTGCTGGAGATGACCGCCGAGGAGGCAAGGGACTTCTTTGCCCCTGTGCCCAAGATTGCCGGTATGCTCTCCACGTTGTGCGATGTGGGTCTTGGCTATGTGAAGCTGGGTCAGTCCTCCACCACCCTCTCCGGCGGTGAGGCCCAGCGCGTCAAGCTGGCCACGGAACTCAGTCGCCGCTCCACAGGCCGCACCATCTATATCCTCGATGAGCCCACCACCGGCCTCCATGCCGACGATGTGCGCAAGCTGCTGGAGGTGCTGCAGCGTCTGGTGGATGCCGGCAACACGGTGCTGGTTATCGAGCACAATCTGGACGTCATCAAGTGCGCCGACCACATCATCGACCTTGGCCCCGAGGGCGGCAGCGGCGGCGGCACGGTGGTGTGCACCGGCACACCGGAAGAAGTGGCGGCCTATGAAGGCTCTTATACGGGACAGTATCTGAAAAAGTATCTGGAAAAATAAAGACCATTCCCCAACATTCCACATACAATGGGATGAGGTGATGGGGATGGAGATTCTGCTGGACGGCATTGTGGCGTTTTTAGCCGCCGTGGGACTGACCGCGGTGATCTGGCTGCTGGCTGACCGGTTGGTGCAGCGGCGTATGCCGGTAACGCCCGGGACGCTGGTGCTGCCTTTACGGGGAACGGCGGAACAGATCGAGTGGGCCGTTTATCGGGCCTGCCGCCTGCGCCGGGAACTGGGTGAGCAGACGGCTCTGGTGCTGCTGGATTGCGGACTGGAGGAAGCAAGCCGCCGCCGCGCCGAAGGTCTGGCGGAAAATAATGAACATGTGACGGTGCTTGTACCGTCTCAATTGGAAGAATTTATCACGTAAGAGGGTGAGAGTATGGGCGAGCGCTGCACAGTGGAAGGCGTTGTGGAACATCTGGTTTTTCAAAATGAGGAAAACGGCTATACGGTGCTGTCGCTGCTGACCGATCTGGGCGAGGTGGTTACGGTAGTGGGCTGCATTCCCTGCGTGGCCCCCGGCGAGGGTTTGACCGTCACGGGCGTCTGGGTCAATCATCCCAGCTACGGCCCTCAAATTACGGCCGAACTCATCGAACGGCGCATGCCGGAAGGGGAGGATGAGATCGTCTCGTACCTCGCCAGCGGTATTATCAAAGGTGTGGGGCCTGCCACGGCTGCCCGTCTGGTGGAGAAGTTTGGCGCCGATACACTGGCGGTGATCGAAGATGAGCCGGAGCGGATGAGTACCATCAAAGGGATCACCGCCAAGAAGGCCATGGAGATCTCCGAGGCCTTCCGTGAGCTGACGGGCCTTCGCCGTGTGATGGAATTTATGGCTCGCTACGAGCTGCCGACGTCTCTTGCCATGCAGCTTTACCGCATCTACGGTGCGCAGGCCCTCTCCCGATTGAAGGAGAATCCCTATCTCCTCTCCGCCCAACGCTACGGCGTAGAGTTTTCTGCCATGGATGAGATCGCCCTGAGCATGGACTTCGCCGCCGATGATCCCTGCCGCGTAGAAGCGGCCATTGAATATGAATTGACATACAACCTCAATAACGGCCATGTATTCCTGCCACGGCCGAAACTGGTGGCGGCCACGGCGCAGCTGATTGACGTCCCCGTTGACGCGGTGGAGATTGCGCTGGATGCGCTGGTGGAGCGCCGCGTGGTGGTGCAGCAACAGATTGCCAATGTGACCGGGTGCTATCTGCGCGCTTACCATGAGGCGGAGTGCGCCGTGGCGGAGCGGCTGATCGCCATGCGCGAAGTTCCCCAGCCGCCGCTGCGCCGCAGCGTGGAAAAGGCTATCGCCGAGATGGAACGCCAGCAGGGGATCGCCTATGCGCCGCAGCAGCGCGAAGCGGTGTTTTTGGCCGCCGAGGAGGGCGTGGTGCTGTTGACCGGCGGCCCCGGTACCGGCAAGACCACCTCTGTACGGGCTATTCTGACGCTGTACGATAAAATGGGCATGGATACGCTGCTGCTGGCGCCCACAGGCCGAGCCGCGCAGCGTCTGGGCGAGGTGTGTGACCGGGAGGCGCAGACCATCCACCGGGCACTGGGTATGGCCTATAACGAGCTGACCGGCGAGGTGACCTTCCGCAAAAATGCGGCCGACCCACTGGAAGCCGATGCTGTCATCATCGACGAGATGAGTATGGTGGATCTGCAGTTGATGGATGCGCTGCTTTGCGCGCTGCGCCCCGGCTGCCGCCTTGTGATGGTGGGTGACGCCGATCAGCTGCCTTCGGTGGGTGCAGGCAACGTACTGGGTGATCTGCTGCGCAGCGGCGCGATCCCCACGGCGGCGCTGAGGGAGATCTTTCGTCAGGCCCAGCAGTCGGCCATCATCCGCAATGCCCATGCCGTCAATCTGGGACAGGCTCCCAAGCTGGAGGCTAATCAGGGTGACTTCTTCTTTCTGTGCCGCCGCACGCCGGACCGTCTGGTGCAGACGGTGGTGGAACTGGTGCAGACACGATTGCCGGAGAAGATGGGCATCCCCGGCCAGTACATTCAGGTGCTCAGCCCCACCCGTAAAGGTGAGACGGGTACCGCCAACCTCAATCGTGCGCTGCAGGCGGCGCTGAACCCTCCGGCACGGGACAAGCGGCAGAAGGTCTGGGGCGACATGGTGTTTCGCACCGGCGACCGGATCATGCAGATCAAGAACAATTACGATATCATCTGGGAAAAGGATGACGGCACCATGGGCACCGGTATTTTCAACGGTGACGTGGGTGTCATTGAGGACATCGATCCCTCCGGTGAGCTGACCACCATCCGGTTTGACGACCGTGTGGCTGTCTATACGCCGGATCTTCTCAGCCAGCTGGACATGGCCTACGCCATCACCGTCCATAAGGCGCAGGGCAGTGAATACCGCGCTGTGGTGCTGGTGTGGGGGCCGGGGGCGGCCGCGCCGGTGGGGGCGGGGGGGGGGTGTACCCCCCCTACCC